>JBEBHM010000787.1:0-3944 GCA_040080875.1 Pirellula sp. | reverse complement strand
TATCGGCTTGAGCCCGACGCTTCAGCGGCCAACGTTGGTGCTGAACCGTAACTGGCAGCCGATCAACGTGGCGACGGTTGCGCGTGCCTTGATCATGCTGTGGAACGATTCGGCCAAGATCGTCGACCAGATCGATTACCAGTTGTACGACTGGAGCGACTGGAGCCGAATGGTTCCGGATCGCGACGAGCCGTTCATCCAATCGGTACGCCAGCGCATCCGTATTCCGGAAGTCATTGCATTGACTAAGTTCGATGCGATGCCGACCCAGAAGGTTACCTTCAGCCGCAGAAACGTATTCAAGCGTGACAAAATGTGTTGCCAATACTGTGGAAAGCAGCCTGGCAGCGAAGAGCTCACGATTGACCACGTTGTTCCGCGTGCCCAAGGTGGTCTGTCGTCTTGGACGAACTGCGTATTGGCTTGTATCGATTGCAATTCGAAGAAGGCTGACCGTACTCCGGCTCAGGCGCACATGAGGCTTCGCAAGGAGCCAGTGCGTCCAGCTTGGAAGCCGATCTACGCCGATCGAATGAATCGCGTGAAGAGCTGGTCCAAGTTCATTAGCGAAGCCTACTGGATAGTTGAATTAGAGGATTAGGCTGTAGCGATTTAGGCTGTAGGTAAATGCTTTTGCGTTCTTACCTACAGCCTACAGTCTAAACACCTACAGCCTATTACCACAGGAATGTTCGCCTGGGAGCGGACTCGGTCTCCAAAGCCGATGGACAGTGTTCGAATCACTGCGTTCCTGCTAAATGAGAATCCTAAAAATAGAACAAGAGCCAATTGTGGAACTGCCGTTCCTCAATGCTGGTCGTGGAGTTGGAAGCTTCTACGAAGATCGCCTTCCCGTGTTTGTCGGAACGGTAGACCGATTGCCACAGGGTGTAGACACGCTCGTGGTTACGGCCGACTTGCAAGGTCGAGAGCATTTTAAGCATCAATCGGGGCCTACACTTCGACTTCTTGGGGAATGGCTTCCCAAAGTCCTTCGAGAGTCAATTCTGTCATCGATGAGCAAACCTGCTGACCAAGTTGGCGTACTGCTATGCGGCGATTTCTATACAGTGCCGAATCTTGATAAGCGTGGTGGTTCAGGAGATGTGACTTCCGTTTGGAACGCATTCGCCAACGTGTTCTCCTGGGTAATCGGGGTCGCAGGAAATCATGACACCTTTGGCATTGATGTCTCGAAGCCTCCAAAGTTTCGATCGCCTCTCCATTTTCTTGATTGCAACAGCAAATTGATTGGCGGCCTCGAAATCGCTGGCATCAGCGGAATCGTTGGTGATCCTAAGCGGACATGGAGGAAATCGACTGAAAGCTTCGAAAGCTTCATATGTTCGCTTGCTTCGAGGCAGCCTGACATTCTTCTTATGCATGATGGACCTGATGTACCCGAGTTTGGATACCGAGGTACGGCTGCCATTCGTGAGGCGTTGGAACTACTTAACCGACCACTTGTGATTCGGGGCCACGCTCACTGGGAAAAACCGCTTGCCGAACTCTCGAACGGCTTGCAGGTTCTGAATGTTGACGCGAGGGTGGTCATACTTACGAAGGACACAGATCAAGAATCTGCCTAAAAGATTCTCTACTCGCGAACCTTCCGTTCCAAAGATAGTCTTCTCGATCTAGTGCAATTGCCGATGTGGCTCGACTGAGAAAGGCTCCTGTCTTGTAAACAGGTCCATGCTGGTGCGAATCCAGTCGTCGGCTCTGAAGTTTGAACTGCCTGTTCGGATTACATACCAAAAACGATTATCTGAACAAACCACTTCGTTCAAATGAATTTGTGCTGACTCGCCGTTGTCTTATTGGCGCGGCGAGTCATTTTCTATTTCCAAGATTTTTTACTGTGAAGGAGCTCTATCTTGCGCGACGAAACTTTTGAAGATTCCTTTTTTCGAACCTATGAGTAAACGACGACGAGGTTTCCCATCGGAAACCAAAGTCAAACGCGGCATTCGTATCGTACACGGCGACAAGCTGCTCGAGGAAAAGCTCGGGCGGAACGATCCGTGTCCTTGTGGTAACAACAAACTATTCAAGCGTTGCTGCCTCCATTCGGGCTGCTTTTGATGGTGCCAATCGCGACGAGTACTTTTAGGGAAAAGGATTGAGGATAAAAGCTCAACTGCCGCTCGGGATTCCATCCTAACTATGAGGATCCTAAGGTATCGAACTTGGAGCGATCCAAGGTAGTGAGCGAGATCCGCATCTTTATGAGAAGCGCCTCGTGTGCCCACTGTTGGTTGTTTCTTCATTAATGTGAAACAGCAATCAATAAGAGCGATTATCTCGACAAAATCCTCGTTGAGCAATTTAGAACAGTGCGACTGCCGGAATGGACTACATGGTGAGAGCGCGTCGAGAGACGAGGTCACAGGTTCAAGTCCTGTCCACAGCCCAACAGGCTGTAGGTAGCTCAGTAAAAATGTCCGCACCATAACTTCGTCGCAACCCATATACGAATCGACTGTCGGTCTGGATTACATCGCCGTCGCAGGTTCGAATCCTGCCAACCAATGTCGCAAGACAACGGCTGTAGCTCAGTTGGTAGAGCACGAAATCTGGCCAATCCATTCGTCGATTCGTTTTAAAAGAAATTCCGAATGTCGGTTGGAGTGCATCTGAATCGTGTCATGCGATCGCCGAACAGATAACTCGTAGTCCGCTTCGTGGGAAGCGATGTCAAATCTGGCCATCAACTTCGTCGGCTCTTTTTCGCGAACCTTAATAGACAATGCGAGTCCTTAGTCGCGATCAAACAATCAATGAATGAACAAGGGGAAGCAGATTAAGCGTAGTGCTTCATTCTGCTTTGCGATTCTCATTCGACTGCCAGTTGGGACGGTGGAAGTTTGAAGTGGGAAGTTCGAAGTTTGAAATTCATTCGCGGGACTTCTTGATGATCGTTGTCAAAATAGCGATGAGCTCATTGGCTTCGGAAGCCAGAGGAACCAGTCGTTCCTTGGGCACAACTTTAGAGGCGGCTAACAGACGAAGCCAATAATGGGACTCGCGTGCTTCCTTACATGCGATCGCGTACTTGTGGACGAAGTCCTTTCGGCTTTCTGCTGATCCTGCTTCCTCCACGTTGGCTCCTACAGAAGTCCCTGAACGTAGTAACTGCGTTGCCAAGGTAGTTGAAACTCGACCGTTCTGTTCCAAGTAAACACAAAGTCGAACAATTCGCTCAGCAAACGCGAACGTTCGTTCAGGTAAATCGCTCATCATATCCCACTCGCTTTTAGGTTTTCCTTAAAGCTGAATATCGTACTCTTTCAAACTTCGAACTTCAAACTTCACAAATCCACCATGGCAAACAAGTCTCTATTCGCAAGCATGCTTGGCCGACTTCCGAAGGCCAATGCAGTCAACGAAGCAGGTGGCCTAGCGTACAAGCTCGAGCCGAAGCACGCCCTGGCTCAAGTTGCCGCTACGGGTACGTTCGGAAACGCGTTCTACAGCACTGCTGAGACGCAGCTAGACGAAGTGCTGAAGTTGATCGATGAAGTCGCCGACAATCAGTACTTGGCGAAGCTGGCTCTGTACGCACGTGAGAAGGCGTTCATGAAGGATATGCCGGCAGCATTGTTGGTCGCGCTGTCGGTTCGTGATACCGAGCTGATGCACAGAGTGTTCGATCGAGTGGTCGACAACGGTCGCGTTCTGCGAACTGTGTTCCAGATGATCCGATCTGGCCAGTTCAAGAACAAGGCTGGTAAGGGCCGCGTTGGCTTGTCAAGCTCTGTGCAGCGAGCATTCCAGCGTTGGTTAAACACCGCTTCGATTGGAAAGCTTTTGAGCGCGTCGATCGGTAACGATCCGAGCTTGCGGGATATCCTGCGTATGGCTCGGCCGACTCCGAAAGATAACGCTCGCCGAGCCATGTTCGGTTGGTTGACTGATAAGAGCATCGACAAGTGGGCACCGGC
>JBEBHM010000786.1:0-3945 GCA_040080875.1 Pirellula sp. | reverse complement strand
CGTGATCACCTTTGATATGACCAACTGGGAAGCCTATGACTTCATAGATGCTGCCGATCCTCGAAATACTCAACGGTCAGCAAACATTGGCGCGGGATCGCAGGTTACTGCAATTCGGTGGATCAATATGCGATTCGAATCATTCCTAAACAGTGTCCAATCAGAGTTGACGTTTGGAGTGAACAAATCGAATCCGGCAGACCAAAATGATTTTTGGGATTTCGTTCCAGCTGCAGGTATTAATACCAATGGAGTCTATGGTCCGCAAAGTGGTAATTTTGGACCGGGGATTCTCGGCTCTGGTCCCTTCGCAGTGCGTGCCGATGGACTTGTGTTTGTCGAGCTTTATACAGAAAACAATCTAAACCTGGGCACGTCCGGAACTGCGGGGCTTGAAGCTCGCGTCACTTCTGGGACATTAGAAATTACTTTCACGGCCGTACCGGAGCCTGGAACACTCGCACTGATGAGTATTGCTGGCGTCCTTGCATGCACGATGAGTGTACGGCGATTCGCATCACGATCGCGCCTTAGGATAGGATCCTAGGAAACTCAATCGGAGCGCTGTGCTCGCAAGTGTTGAAATGGTTTGCTTCAAATTCACTTGCGATTGGTGTCCCTCTAATTCAACGAAAAAGAAATATTCGTTGACTCGGCCAGGCACGGGAAACGACTCGATCCAAGTCAGATTGATTCCATGGTCGCGAAACAAAACCATCACGTCGGCCAGTGCACCTGGTTGATGGGGCACTTGAAACATTAAGGACGTTTTGTCGTCTCCCGTCGGTTGTACCGTTTCATTTCCAAGAATTGCGAATCGCGTCACGTTGTTCGGGTTGTCTTCGATCGATTCCGCAACTAGGTCGAGTCCCTCAAAGATCGCCGCTTCTCGCGATGCAACCGCTGCGGCGTTTGGGGTTGTTGCGGCGATCTTGGCCGCGGCGGCTGTACTCGCAACCTCCACCCAACGAGCTTCCGGCAAATGGTTGTTGAGCCATTGCCGACACTGTGAGAGCGCTTGCGGTTTGCTATAGACCTCGCGTATCTCCTCGCGTCGACACTTGGCGATCAAATTGTGATGGATCGGGAGCAGCACTTCGCCGCAAATGCGTATCGGCGACTTTATGAACATATTCAATGTGTCCACGATCCGTCCGTCGGTCGAGTTTTCGATGGGGACCACGCCGTACCGCGACTGACCTCGCTCGATCTCCTCAAATACCGCCGTAATGGAATTAACAGGCAACAATTCCGTGATCGCCCCAAAGTACTTGGCCGCAGCAGAATAAGAATAGGAATACGCGGGTCCCAAATAAGCAATCGTCTGCCGTTGAACCGCGGTTTGGTACGTAAGTCCCGAAACGAATCCGATCAATCTTTCGGCAAAGTCGTCCACGCCCACCTGAGCCTCAGGCGCTAGCCGTGCGTTGCGATGCGACGCGGCAAACGCCGCTACACTCGCCTGAAAATCTCTTAAACTCGGGAAATCACTGCCTCCCTCAGCGGCCCCTTTCCGCTGCATCAAAAGCTCGCAGCGTTCCATGACGGCACCAAGGATGCGCGTGTCAATCTCGTCCAACTGCTTGGCCAAATTGGGGTCGATTGACTCATGTGAGCTCTGTTTTTTTTCTGTCAATTTGGCGTTCCTAAGTGCGATCGGCAGGCTTTTTAAGTTCGGACAAAAAAAGTTATTTTCCGTAAGTTCATGTCTGGCAACAGTTTGCGATACAATATCGACCGGAAAAAAACTGATGGCACGCATGTTGCTAATGGCTTGGGTCCAACCGCTTATTACGGCCCACCAAACTCAGACTTCTCAAATCCAGTCACATAGTAACGAAGAGGAATCAATTATGGCATCAGGCGAAAAAATTATTGGAATCGACTTGGGTACCACAAACTCTGTGGTTGCTGTGATGGAGGGAACCGAAGTCAAAGTGATTCCGAATGCTGAGGGCAATCGTCTCACTCCCAGCGTGGTTGCATTTACCGACAAGAGCGAAACCATCGTGGGCGAACCAGCCAGACGCCAAGCGGTTACCAACCCCCGCAAAACCGTCTATTCCGTAAAGCGATTCATGGGACGCCGGCATTCCGAAGTCGAGTCGGAAGAAAAGATTGTCCCATACCACATTGTCGGGGGTGCCAACGAATACGTTAAGGTCCAGATCGGTGACCAACAATTTACCCCTCAAGAAATTTCTGCCAAAGTGCTTCGCAAACTCAAGGAAGCGGCTGAGTCTTATCTTGGACATCGCGTGAGCAAGGCGGTGATTACGGTTCCGGCCTACTTTAACGACGCGCAGCGACAGGCCACCAAAGACGCCGGTCAGATCGCGGGCTTGGAAGTTGCTCGGATCATCAACGAACCAACGGCAGCTGCATTGGCCTACGGTTTGGATAAGACCAAAGACCAGAAGATTATCGTCTTCGACTTGGGTGGGGGCACATTTGACGTTTCCATTCTGGAAGTTGCCACGAGCGGCGACGAAGAGAGCAGCAGCAAAGTCTTTGAGGTGATCAGTACCAGTGGGGACACTCACTTGGGTGGCGACGACTTTGACCAGTCTCTGGTGAATCACGTTGCAAGCCAATTCCAAAAAGACCATGGTATCGACCTTCGAAAAGATGCTATGTCCCTGCAACGCCTGCAGGAGGCCTGCGAAAAGGCTAAAAAGGAACTGAGTAGCTTGCCGCAAACCGATATCAATCTCCCCTTCATCACCGCTGACGCGAGCGGGCCTAAGCACTTGCAAATGACCATCACTCGAAGCACCTTCGAGAGCTTGGTCGACGATCTCATCGAACGATGCCGCAAGCCTGTTTTGCAGGCTCTTCAAGACGCCAAAATGAAGCCTTCGGATATCGATGAAGTTGTTTTGGTTGGTGGTTCGACGCGAGTTCCTAAAGTGCGTCAGATCGTCAAAGAGATCTTCGGCAAAGAACCCCATCAAGGCGTTAACCCGGACGAAGTGGTCGCCGTGGGTGCAGCCATCCAAGGTTCCGTACTTGCAGGAGACCGCCGAGATGTACTTTTGCTCGACGTGACACCGCTGACCCTTGGTATCGAAACCGAAGGTGGTGTCCTCACCGCGCTGATCGAACGCAATACAACCATCCCCGTCGAAAAGAAGCAAACATTCTCGACCGCCGCCGATGGACAAACCGCAGTGACCGTCAGCGTTTATCAAGGTGAACGCAAGATGGCTCAACAAAACCGCCTACTCGATCAATTCAACTTGGAAGGGATCGACTCGCAGCCTCGTGGTGTGCCGCAAATCGAAGTCAAGTTTGATATCGACCAGAACGGTATCTTGAACGTTTCTGCCAAAGACCTGAAGTCCGGCAAGCAATCGAGTGTCAAGATCGAGCAATCAAGCGGATTGAGCAAAGACGAAATCGAACGCATGCGCCGCGAAGCCGAACTGCATGCTGACGAAGACAAGAAATTTGTCGAACTGGCCGAAGCCAAGAACCGCGCTGAAAATACCATTCATGGTCTCGAGAAAGCGATTAAGGACCAAGGAGACAAGCTCAGCCCATCCGACCGAGAACCGCTCGAAACGGCCATCAAGAAAGCACGCGAATCGATCGGCACCAACGATGCTGCGAAGATTAAGTCGGCGACCATGGAATTGGAGCAATCAGCACAGGCTTTCCGTTCGTCTTTGGGTGCCCAAGCCGGTCCGGCTCCGGCAAGCGACGGCTCAACCAAGCCAGCGTCGGACGACGATGCGATCGATGCGGAATTCGAAGTCAAGAATTAATTCCAGTGCGAGAATTGACTGCCGCGCGAATGAAAATGAGCGCGAATCGCAATGGAACGAAACTGTTGGCCCTAACAACCGGTAGGACAGATCAGCTAGTAGGTCTGTCCTCTTCACCCTCACCCTGGTATGTGCTCAAAATTACAAAAAAAGAAACAAGGAGCGCAAGAAAGTCTAA
>JBEBHM010000785.1:0-3948 GCA_040080875.1 Pirellula sp. | reverse complement strand
ATGCAGCCAAAATCAAGGAGATCGAATCGGTTACCAATCACGACGTCAAAGCCGTCGAATACTTTATCAAGGACAAACTGGAATCGATTCAACTTTCGGACATCAAGGAATTTGTCCACTTTGGCCTGACATCGCAAGATATCAATAACACCGCCACTCCGTTGTTGCTCAAGGAGGCGCATGTTCAAGTGCTATTGCCTGCGATCGATTCGATTGTGAACCGACTTGATGCGATGGCAGACGATTGGAAATCTGTCCCCATGTTGGCTCGAACACACGGGCAACCTGCGTCGCCAACCATTCTTGGCAAAGAGATACGAGTCTTTGCAGAACGCATCCGACAACAACTTGCCTTGGTTGCACAAATCCCATTTGCCGCCAAATTTGGTGGGGCAACCGGGGGCTTCAACGCTCATGTGGTCGCTTATCCGAATATCGATTGGAATGAATTTGGAAATCGGTTCGTCGCCTCGTTGGGACTTACTCGATCGTACCCAACGACGCAGATCGAACACTACGATCATTTGGCTGCCTACTTCGATGGGTTGAAACGCATCAATACCATTCTTGTCGACTTGTGCCGAGACTTTTGGACTTATATCTCCATGAACTACTTTCGGCAAAAGATCAAAGAGGGCGAAGTGGGTTCGTCGGCCATGCCTCACAAAGTGAATCCGATCGACTTCGAGAACGCCGAGGGTAACCTTGGAATTGCCAAGGCCCTTTTCGAACACCTTAGCGCGAAACTGCCGATTTCTAGATTGCAGCGGGACCTGACCGACTCCACCGTACTTCGAAATGTCGGCGTTCCGATCGCACACACGCTCATCGCCTGCAACTCATTGCGAAAGGGCCTCAACAAGATTCTCTTAAATCAATCCGCGCTGAACGACGATCTTGAGTCCAACTGGGCTGTCGTGGCGGAAGCGATTCAGACCATTTTGCGACGGGAGGGCTACCCCCAGCCATACGAAGCGTTGAAGGGACTGACTCGCACCAACAACACCATCGATAAAAACGCGATCCAAGAATTTATTCGAAGCCTGAATGTCTCGGACAGCATCAAGTCCGAGTTGCTGCTGATCACCCCGTTTAACTACACGGGGATATAGTGCGTCAACACACCCTGTTTCAGAGGTTGAAGGTAGTGGATCTTGTCAAAGATCCCTGCGACCTGGGAGGTTTAACAACCTCCGCTGCCCATCCCATTGAACGCTCGATGGGAATGAACCTAATACGACAGCGCAGGACTGCATTGAGGTTGCCGCTAAACTGCCCGCAGCCGATTTTGCGGAGCAAAAGTCGCCACAATTGCGCTGTCGTACTTGCTATTCACTGCGTGCAGCCTGAATGCAACTCAAATAAGCTCGGACCGTATTTGCGTACCCCATTTCTAGCGCGTCAGAGATCAATGCGTGCCCGATCGACACTTCTGCGACTCCGTGCACCCCTCTTAGGAACGGCGTCAAATTTTCTAGATTCAGATCATGGCCTGCGTTGATACCTAGTCCCGCATCGCGCGCGGCCGATGCCGCAGATGCGAATTTGGCAAGCACGCTGGTATGCGGATCGGTATTGAAGGCGGTGGCCCACGATTCCGTATAGAGTTCGATTCGATCGGCACCGGTTTTCTTGGCTAACAGCACTTGTTCAACGACCGGGTCTAAAAACAGACTTACTCGGACACCTAAGTCGTGGCATTCTTGAATCAATGGAACAAGCCGCTCTGATGCTTCCTTCAAATCCCAGCCGTGGTCGGACGTTGGCTGTGACACGCTGTCTGGCACAAAGGTCGCTTGATCGGGGCGAGTCCGACGAACAATCTCCATCAAGTTGTGAAATGGATTCCCTTCGATATTAAACTCTGCGTCTGGCCAGTCTTGCAGAAGAATCGCAATCGCATCGACATCGTCGGTTCGGATGTGACGTTGGTCTGGCCTCGGGTGTACGGTGATGCCTTGAACGCCTGATTCGATCCCCTTGCCCGACTTATCGCGGCCTTATCAAAACACAGATAGGCGCCAAAAAGCATTCCGATCGAGAAATCGGGTACACCACTTGACATTCGATATGAAATTGCGCATAAAAAGGCGTCGATCATAACTTGACTTGAGTAGGTAATTATTCCACTTTTTCCTTAGGAATGGAAAGTAGGAGCTAAATATGCCGACATCGCAACATCGCAACATCGCAACATCGCAACATCGCAACATCGCAACATCGCAACATCGCAACATCGCAACATCGCAACAATCGATCCGTTTAGTCTTACCGTCTTACCACCACGAAGTCGGCGAATTATTCACAGGATGTTTTTCCCGGTATGTTTGATTTGCTTTTGGTTTTCGTGTGTATCTATTGGCATTTCTCAAATTCCGCCACAAGGCGGGCTAGGGACTGCTGAGGATCCTTTTTGGATAAAGATTGTCGATAATGCTGGGCGAGGTACATTTCGAATGCGAGGGCAAACAGAGTTTTCAAGTTACGCTTCTGCTGGAAATATGACAGCAGGATACGAATTTCACCATCAGTTGGAGCTAACGTACGAGATATTTCACGATATATTTGGTGATGTTCAAAATCGAGGTCATTCGGGAAGAACCAACAAACTAGAACGCGCATCGCTAGTTGAATTTGGAATGTTTTTGATCGACGACGAATTTTTGTTTTCGGAGGCATCAATTAAAGAGTTTCCGAAATATCATCTGTTGCCACACGTTCCGACCAATCAGACGTCCAGTCTTTATAAGCATGTAGAAAAATACGTCCATTCTCACTTAAACTATGATTTTCCCAACAACAAAGGCAAGATATCGGCAGGAGCATCGAAGAGTCATGAGGCTTCACCTAACCCGGCATTACCAAAGGAATTGGACACTATTGCTTACGTCTTTGAATTTGAGTGGAAGCCACCAAATTACGGGAACAGTGGACAGTCTGCGGGACAATGGGATTGGGACGTCACAATAGGACGTGAACAACCGTTGCTGGGACAATCAGGATCATATTCATACTCGGCACAAAGCGGAAATCCATCTCAACAGCCTCCTACAATCGACCCACCGTTACAAGGGACAAAACTTGATTGGATCTTCAGTTACTTTCCGTCAAGCGTACCATCTGACTTGTTTGTCTGGGCCCAAGGACACCCAGATCCAATTCAATGGAGTTTTGAATCTTGGTCGCTTGAGTACATTCTTGAGGGTGGCATCGTCTAGGGCATTCCGGCAAATTGGTATTCAGCAGTTAGGCAAGAGCGCAAGAACATCTTTTTACGCAAAATCATTCAACAATGTTTTGCAAGGGTAATCGTACTTGGGAAGGATCCATTCAAAAAACGAAAAAGCGGCGTTTGCTTTTCGATTTTCGATCGGATGTGGCGAAAATTCATGGTTGGTTATTCGATGGTCAGGTGATGATGTTATACTAAGTATCCCGAGAAACAAATGATCTCGTTCCTATTGCTTCTTTTTGCTGGTTCGTTCCAAGAAACGCAAGATTCCACTGATACGGCATTTTACGATTCATTACCTAGCCTCAATCACTGGGCATTGATCTTTTCGATCGAAACAAGCAGTGAATTGCAATCTATGCTGAACATTACTCCAAGCCAATTGATGGAAATTCAATCGGCGAAGAGAAGTGAAGCCATTCGCGAATTGTTTGTTCGTCGGACGGTTGAAAAGGAATCGAATCGCAACACTCAAAAGGACGAATTGTTTTCGGATCCAATTTACTTGCAAATTGATCCCACGATTAAGCGTCTTTTAACAACGATTCTTTCCGAAAAGCAGATGGCGGATTTGCGTCCGCGTGCACTTCTCGTCAAATTCAGGAACCCGATCAGAGCACTGGGGAACGCAGAAGTTATGCGATTCATGGGTCTCCCTGAATCGGAGTCGGAACGATATCAAGTTCTTTTGGAGGATGCTCAAGAAAAATATGTTC
>JBEBHM010000784.1:0-3949 GCA_040080875.1 Pirellula sp. | reverse complement strand
TCAAGATCTTGATGGTGCCGAACGCGCATTCGAACACGCAATTTTCTTAAATCCGAGCTTTGAACAAGCGTTCTACAATTTAGGTCTGACCCAGCAGCGTCTTGGCAAAATCGAGTTGTCCATTTCAAATTTCCAGCGAGCACTGGAACTCAATCCCGATGCACCTGAGACCATCAATAACATGGGAATTGCATTTGCCCACTGCGAGAAATACGACGTCGCGGCGGCGTGTTTTCAGCGTGCCCTGGAATTGCGGGCCGACTACGCCGATGCCCATGGAAACCTAGCAACGGTACTAGCAAAACAACGCAGATACGATGAATCGATTGCCCACTATCGAGCGGCATTTCGCTACGACTCAACGCGGGAGAATTTTCTGAGCGGCCTTCTGAGGCAACTTCAAATGACCTGCGAATGGGGAGATGTCGATGAATTGTCGCAGCAAGTCATCGCAAGAGTTGAGCATTCATTACATGATGACTCAAGCAGTCCGATCGCTCCATTCGATTTCCTAGGAATCCCAGTTGTCACGCAACCTGCACAACAAAAAAAATGTGCTGAACGATGGACCCGAGGATTGTCGGCATCTGCGCCCACGATTCGCTTTGCTCAACGACCACGCCACCGTAAGGAACGTATTACGGTCGGGTATTTGTCATCCGATTTTCGAGAACATGTGATCGCCTATTTGGTGGCTGGTATGTTCGAGCAACATGATCGCACGCGTTTTCGAATCATAGGGTATTCCTACGGGAGAGACGATGGTAGCGAGATTCGTTCTCGAATCTCCCAATCTGTCGAGAGTTTTGTTGATATCCATAAACACACGCCCAGCGAGGCGGCTCAAACGATTTGGCAGGATCAAGTCGATATTCTGGTCGATCTAACCGGCTACACAAGTTCTGCTCGTTCTGACATCCTCATTCCACGTCCAGCCCCAATCCAAACTAGTTTTCTAGGATATGCGGGCAGTATGGGTGCCCCTTTCGTCGACTATCTAATCGCTGATGAATGCGTTGCTCCAGCAAGCGAACAATCACAGTTCAGCGAGCGATTGGTTCATCTGCCAGGTTGCTACTACGTCAATGATCGAACCGAATCACTGCTGCGAGATTGCAACGCGGCTTTGAATCGAAGAGAGCACGGCTTGAACGATCATGATTTCGTGTTCAGCTGCTTCAACAACCATTACAAGATAACGCGCCAGATGTTTTCAGCCTGGATGGATATCTTGAAGCAAATCCCCAATGGAGTACTTTGGTTGCTCGAGGCATGCGATGCTTCGTCCAGAAACCTTCGATTAGAGGCTCAAAAGCTAGGAGTTTCTCCCGACCGATTGGTGTTCGCACCAAGGCGCACGTTGAGGGAACATATGGTACGCAATCAGCTCGCGGACCTTGCGTTGGATACTCTTCCTTATAACGGCCATACCACAACCGCCGATGCGTTGAGGTTTGGCTGCCCGGTACTAACTATCGAGGGACAGACTTTTAGCTCCCGCGTCGCAAGTAGCATGCTGCGAACTGTCGGGCTCGAGGACCTGATCGTAACAAACACGCAAGAGTATATCCAACGCGCTGTATCGCTCGCTCGCACACCGCGATTGCTAGCAAGTTTACGAGAGCAGTTATCGCAAAACTTGGCTAGAAGCACACTGTTCGATCCTCGAGACTTCGCCAAGAAACTAGAGCGAGCTTACGAATTGATGTTTGAGAATTATGTCGCCGGCAATGATCCGCAGCCTATCTATTCAGCGATTGGCGAATAAGTCGGTCACCACGGAAGACTCGGAATACACGGAACGGAAAACAGCAAATGCACTTGGACCGTTAGAGAATGCGGCTGCGTGTCGACTTTGCGACAACCAAACGTCGAACACGAACCCATCATTCATGGTTCCATCGCCCAAGTTTTTTTCTGTGTTTTCTGTGTATTCCGTGGTTAGTTAATCTGAATCACCTGTCCGTGGGCGTCCAGACTACGTCGGCCAGCTTCGAGGATCGCGGTCACTTGAATTGTGTCGGATACAGTAGCCAATCGCGAATTGAAATCTGACGGTGATGCGTGTCCCCGTCGGATTTCCTCAGCGGCTTGTATGAACATTTCGATGCTCTTATATCCATAACCGTTCTGGCCAGCAAAAAAACCTTCGGCGTCCGGTGTATATTTCATGAAGAGTGGGTTGGGCGAATTGAACCCGTTCGCGTCTGTTGCGATGGAATATCCTCGATGAGCCTGGTCAATGAAAATCTCCCCGCGATGCCCCAAGTAAAAGAATCTTTGCTGCGAATGGACGTCCGACTTGGGGGCAATCCACGACGCGGTATAGATGGCGGTCGCGCGGTTCTTGCTCTCAAGATTCTCCCAATCCACACTTAAACAGATCGTGTCTTCTGTTTGTATGCCCATCGAATGTGCCATGCCGGTGGAGGATGACGCTCGCACCGATATGGGTTTTGCGAAACCGGCGCAGGACCAAACATGGAAATCGATATGATGCGCGTTCAAGTAGTAACTGATGTCACTCGATTTTCCCGCCCACGATTGAAAGGTGTTCAACTGGGATTTGGGTTGGCTCATGTACGATTGAAAAAAGCTCAAGTCGCCCAACTGCCGTATCCTATCGCGAGCATCCGCATACATGGGATCCCAGCGTTTATGCACTTCCATGGCGACCAGCACGCCTCGGTCCTTGGCCGCTCGCAATAGTTGTTGATGTTCGTCGACAGTCTTGACCAAAGGCTTTGCAATCAGTATGTGACAACCGCGTTCGACAGCTCGCATGGCAATCGAAAAATGAGTATCGTCAGGCGTGAAGACGACCACAGCATCTCCAGGAGACAATTGATCGAGAGCGCAGAGATACGCGGTCTCGTCTCGAGCAACGTTGTCAGCTGGATAACTCTCGAAATCGATGTCCATGTCGCGATACGCAGAGGCGATGGCTCGATTTAAGTGATCGCGAATCAAGGGAAATTTGGTGCCGTTGGTACCGGACATCCATAGCCGGTCCACTAGTCCCCGGCGTCGCAAATCAAAAAGTGTCAGGCCGACGACACCCGCCTTTTTATCCGACGCAGCGGTTGCACTTGAAACGTACCCGGTGGTGTACTCACCGGTACCAATCATCAAAACGCTAATCTTTTCCATTGCTACATTTCATTTATTTCCGAACCACTACGCGATGAAAATGAAGTTGCACTTCGCGAGCACACACGCGGCGTACGCCCTCGACTAGGCATGTCGGTTCGTTCTGTTCCTGCCCAATCGCCATGACATCCTCGAGCTTCGTTCCTGGCGGAACGCAAAAGGTGGTCTGGTTGATCGTTTGATTGCCAGCATCCAATTCGGGAACGATGAAGTGGCAGGTTGCACCGAAGGTCAACATACGAGCGGCATAAGCATCATGATAGGGACGCAGCCCGCGAAAGCTTGGAAGCAAACCGTGGTGCAGATTGATGATCCGCCCCCCAGCGAACTTCCAGCAAGTGTCTGGAGGCAGAACACGCATGTACCTTGCAAGGATGACATAGTCTGCTTGATATCGATCGATGGTGCGAACCATGGCGTCATCATCTCCTGAACCATCGTCTCGACCGATGTATTCGAACGGGACGTTAAACTCGTTAGCCAAAGCCTCGCATTTTCTCCGATTTCCAATGACAACGACCGGCTTGGCTCGAATGATGCCTTTTCGAATGGCTTGCAGGATCGCGCGGGGTGTATGCTCCAGAAGTGTCGTGCAAATTGCCAAGTTGGGTTCGGAGGCCCGCTGGTCAGGGCTCCAAACGCGGATTTCAAGTCGTTTCTGTTCGGCAATGAGGGCCATGGCTTGTTGGAGTGCGTGAAAAGTATCAGACGCGATTTTGATTCGGCACATCATCGCAAACAATGCTGCCTCGTCGTGGTCATACATCTGAATCTCGGCGATGTTGGCACCGCGAGTCGT
>JBEBHM010000122.1:0-14854 GCA_040080875.1 Pirellula sp. | reverse complement strand
CCTCAAAGATTCGGATGTCCAGCGCACTTGCCGCAGGGGACTCGGGGTGAAATTGGCATCCAAAAACAAACCAGTCTTCGTCGACGCTTTCGACGGCTTCGATAACCCCGTCTTGACATCGAGCGGTTACGCGGAAACAGTCGGCCAGTCGATCGATCGCCATGTGGTGTCGGCTGGTGACTCGAATCTCACCTTCGCCGTAACCGCGACCCAAGATCGAATCGGATTCAACCTCCAGCGAGTGTCGATGGTTTGGATCATGCGGATCACGGTGCGGAATCGCGGTCGGCATGTCGATCGGCAAGTGATAGAACAGATTCCCACCTTGAATGACGTTGATCAATTGCAGACCAACTCCAATGGCCATCAAACTCATGCGTCGATTGGCGATCTCTTGGGCAAGTCGTCGATCAAAGGTTTCGCGGCGTGCGTCCATGGGGCGAACCGAGCTGTGCAACATGTATCCATCGTTGCGAGGGTCGAGGTCTGCTCCACCCACTAATACAAACCCATCTAAGCGGTCTAACAACTGCTCCAAATAAGTTTGGTCTTCCATGGGCGGGATCAATACGGGTATCCCGCCTGCATTTGCGATCGAGTCAAAATAGCCAGCTGCAAGATAGCAGTAAGCGGGAACTCCTTGGTGGGTGGCTCGAAAGTCGCAATTCAAACCGATGAGCGGACGATTAGTCATTCGATAGGATCCTCCTAAAGGAAAGGTGACGTGTCGCAAGGGAATTTTGAGTGACCGATTCGCTGGATTTCACCTTGGGTAAGGAATCCATGCCAGCGCGCAATACAAGAGTTGGTTCATACAAAGAAGTCGCACGGCTCTGTTCGGATGCTAGGAGTCCCTCCTTGCCCCCGAATCGAATGTCCGTGAAAGATTCAGAATGATCTCGAGATCAGGTCCGGCTTTCTACGAATCCTTCGCTGCATTTTGCAAGAAGAACAAACCTCATGTTGTTGGATGTTGCGATCTCTCGAATTGCAAATCGGCGACTGATACCAACTTGCCCCTTCGATAGAGCGACACAGTAAACGCATCGAAATCGATTTGCAAACGCATTCCCATATTTAGTATGCCTCGGAAATGCTAGCACGAAGTTGTGTGCAAGCATTCGCACTAAGCTGGATGCGGTTTTCCACATCACGCCTTTGTCAACGCTTTCTTTTGGCTTCATCGTAAGCAGTGTCTTGCAGAACTTGACGTGAGAGCCGAATTCTCGGTGTTCCTCCGAGGGCATGTGAACGGAATACGGAGGCAAGTCGCTGACGAATACGAGAAATCTAAAGGTGTAGGCCGGCGGTGTGGCCGGTGCTCCAGGCAGCTTGGAAATTGAAACCGCCGATGGGGCCATCCAGGTCGAGGATCTCGCCTGCCAAGAAGAGTCCTGGCATCTTGCGGCTCTGCATGTCTTGGAAGTTCACTTCTCCAAGAGCCACGCCGCCTGCGGTCACTTCGGCTTTGGGGTAGCCGCGTGTCCCATGAATCGGGACCGACAAACCTTTTAGGCGGTCGAGCAAACCGTTTCTCAGTTTCTTGGAGAGTTCTGATCCGTGCACGTCGGCGGTGGCACCTGCCAATGCCATGATCGAAGTCGCGAGACGCTTTGGAATGCGTTGCCCTAGAATATTGCTGATCGATTTGTTCGACTCTTTAGCCGACTCGATCAGCCAATGTTCACATGCTTCGCGAGTTACATCGGGCAATAAGTCGACGAGGATCGAGGCCTGAGAATCCGAAGGTAAATCAGAAACACAGCGTGAGACATTCATCGCAGTTGGTCCACTGCAACCAAAGTGCGTCCAAAGCAACCCTCCCCTCGATGTATTTCTTTCCATCTTGGAAATCTTGGAATCCGCCCCGATCACGCGGGCTACAACTTCCACGTCATCAAGCGTGATGCCGCTCAATTCGTGGACCCATGGAGTGTTGGATAGGAGCGGGGTTAAGGCCGGTCGCAACGGAGTGATAGTGTGCCCCATCGATTGCACCCAGGCATAACCATCGCCGGTGGTACCGCAGCCGCTGTAGCTCAAACCACCCGTGGTCAGCAAGACCGTATCGCAGGTCAAGTTAACGGTTGATTGTTGAATATGCGCGACCACTTCGAAACCCGGTGCTAAGGGTGAGAGCGGACGTACGGTCTGAACCGATGCGCCGGTCAGAAGACTTGCCCCCTCGCGTGCCAAACGCCTTACAACAGCGTCGCGAACGTCGATGGCGCGGTCGCTAACTGGGAAGACTTTTCCGGTTTCCTCTACTTTGGTGGGAACACCTTCCAGTTCGAAAAGTCGAACCACATCCTGAGGCGACAGCCGGTTCAACACCGAGATAAGAACTTTGCCGTTCTTTCCGAAGGCGTCAGCGATCCGGCGGCTATCGCAGTTGTGAGTAATGTTGCAACGCGTTCCGCCGGACATCAGGATTTTAACGCCGGCTTTGTTGTTCTTTTCGAGGATAAGAACTCGTTTGCCGCGTGCCGCAGCGGTACCGGCAGCCCAAAGCCCAGCCGCTCCCCCACCTACGATAATCGTGTCCCAACGTGTTTGCATCATGGATCCGTTATTGGTTCTGCACGTTTGGCGATTCGAGGGTACACTATGGGGTAGTTGATTTGGCGGATTATTGAAAAGCCGCGCCAAGAAAAGTTACCTCCAATTTGAATTCATGTCGACCGAAGCACAAAAAACCGAAATTGGAAGCTACTTCATTTCCAATTATCCGCCCTACTCACAGTGGACAAGTGATGCGCTTCCAGCCATCAAGAATGCGTTAGCCAATCCGCCGCTGGTGCAACGCGATGAGAGCGGTCGTTTGGCTGTGACTCCGCTCGGTTTGTATCTGCACATTCCGTTTTGCAGAAAACGTTGCAAATTTTGTTACTTCAAGGTGTTTACCCAAGTGAATGCCGAGGAGATCGAACGCTATGTTTCGGCGCTGACGCGCGAGATCGAATTGGTGTCTCAGCTGCCCGTTATGGGAGGCCGACCGATTCGATTCGTTTATTTTGGTGGTGGTACCCCTAGTTTTTTGTCGGTCAAGCAACTGCAATCTTTGTTCGAACGACTGCACAATAGCATTTCTTGGGACCAAGCCGAAGAAGTGACGTTTGAATGTGAACCGGGAACGCTCAGCGAATCCAAAGTCCACGAACTGCGATCGCTCGGAGTGACGCGATTGAGCCTTGGGGTCGAGAGCTTTTCCGATGCGATCTTGGAGGAGAATGGACGGGCTCATTTGACCAAGGAAGTTTATCGGTCATGGGACTGGATTGTGGCCGCAGATTTTCCGAATGTGAATATCGATTTGATTTCCGGGATGGTGGGCGAGACTTGGGAAAATTGGAGAGAAAACGTCCGCAAGACACTCGAACTCTCTCCCGAGAGTGTCACGATCTACCAAATGGAATTGCCGTTCAATACCGTCTACTCCAAGGACATCCTGCAGACGCACAAAGAAACACCCGTGGCTGACTGGCAAACCAAGCGGGATTGGGTGCGCTATGCGTTCGATCAGTTTCAGCAAGCAGGATACAAGGTCAGCAGCGCTTACACCGTCATCAAAGACCCGAACAAAGTTAGTTTTTCGTATCGCGACAATCTATGGCGTGGCTCCGATCTACTTGCCACGGGCATCGCTAGTTTTGGGCACGTGTCCGGAGTTCACTACCAAAACGTTCCGGAATGGCCGCAGTACATCGGAGCATTGTTGGACGAGAATCGATTGCCGTTGGGCCGAGCTTACGTTCCAACCAAACAACAATCGCTTATCCGCGAAATGATTTTACAACTCAAGCGAGGTTATCTCGATGTGGCGTACTTTGAATCGAAGTTTCAAACCAACATTGCACACGCATGGCAAGCCGAATGGGACGAGTACGTCCGAGACGGATTCGTAGTCCTCAAGGAAAATGAGCAGGGCGAGTGCACTCGCATCGAATTGACGGTGGACGGTCTATTGCGAGCCGATGGGTTGCTTCCGGCGTTTTTCGAACCACAATTTCGTGGAGTTCGTTATACATGAGCGAATCGCTCTCGTTCATGATGGGGGAGTTTCAGGCGGAGTTTCCAACCGATCGGCAGTACGCCAAGAATCATATGTGGGCCATGGCGGTTTCAAACGACGTGGTCCGATTTGGCTTTTCTGCGTACGCCGTGAGATTACTTCAAGATGTTTACTTTATCGACTTTGACATTGCCGAATCCTCTCCTTTGAAAAGCAGACAAGAGTTTGGAAACATTGAGAGCAAGAAAGCGGAGAGTGGGCTGTACTCGCCCATTTCAGGGCATGTCGTTCGAATCAATCAGCAGTTGCTAGAGGATCCGTCAGGCATCAATGTCGACAAATACGGAGACGGATGGCTGCTGGAAATGCAAGGGGACACTAGTGAATTGCTGAGTCCCCAACAATACGTAGAACACTTGGTCAATGCGTGGGATGTCGCGCAACGAACGATCAAGGGGCAAGCCAACACAGTCGATTCAGACGAGGAATAGGGAAAATGGTTACCGACAGCGTCAAAAACAACTCGAAACATGGATTGCTTGTCATCGTATCGCAAGGCCAGAGTCGGAGTCCCGACAAACGCAATCTGGAAGAAGCCATTGCGAGCATGTCGGTGGGCCTGCCCAACACAGCGTGTATCGTGGTACCCCATCTCTATGATCTTGGGGCTGACAGCCAAAGCTTGTTGAAGCTACGTAGCTGGTCTGGCCCAATGATCCTCTTGAGTTGGCTCTTTGACCGAGCCGCATTCTGGGTGCTGGATCGCCACGAAGTTAGGGGGCAATACGGCGATGTGCAATTGGAGAACCCCGACAACCAGCTCGACGAGGACGAGGAAGAAAGCGACGAAGCCGAAGACAAGATTGATGAAAAGGCTGCGGAACGCGTCACGAGCATCCACGGGCGACCCGGTCGAAACATTTACTCGATCGACATGCGAGCCAGTACTGATTGCGCTGCATTCGAGCGCGAATTTCGGCGCATTCTGGTCTTGGAACAACTGGATGCACCCAAGAGAGATTATCTGTCACTCGATCGTTTCTTGAAACCGACCAATTCGACGGCGCTGGCCATCGACGGTTCGGGTCGCTTGGACCAGTCGGCGGACTCGCCTCCATCGCACGAATCCCCCTTAGGCATCATGCCACTCCGCGTTGACGAGCATCCCAACCGGCGCTGGTATCCGGTGATTGACTATAGCCGCTGCACCAATTGCATGGAGTGCATCGATTTTTGTCTGTTCGGTGTGTATGGTGTTGATCGTGGTGAAACCATTTTAGTGGAACAACCCGACAACTGCCGCAAGGGTTGCCCGGCATGTTCTCGCGTTTGTCCTGAAAATGCGATCATGTTTCCTCAGCACAAGACACCCGCCATCGCGGGCGCACCGATCGACGCCGGCGGGTTTAAGATCGACTTGTCGAAACTCTTTGGCGCACCGGAACGAGACGAAGATCCCGTGGCTGCTGCGGCTCGAGAACGCAATGAACAATTAATCCTAGCCGGCAGAGCCGCCGTCGAAGCCTCGATTCCGAACGGATCCAAGTCGGCGTTGAAATCCGAACCAAATTCAGATGGTTCCGCTCGCAAACGCGATGAACTGGACTCGTTGATCGATCAGCTGGACGCGCTCGACCTTTAGTCCTTAGCCCTCAGCATTACCCACAAGTCCTTTGGACTTTCGCACGAAACGGGGACTTTCGTACTCGTAATCAGCCCCCAGAGCGGTACTCGTACTCGTAATCGAAGGTTCTGGCCGTTTCGAGTACGAGTACAAGTACCATTTCATTGAGTACGAGTACGATTGAATCAAATGAGATGTCGGTAATGATGAGGTCCTTAATCTTAGATTTGTTGACGCCCGGTCGGAAACAAGTACGATAGCCAGAATTGTTTGCTTCAATATGCGTTTGCGGATGGGCCGTTCGATGTACATCAAGTTAACTTGCTTTGCCATCTTTGGAATCCTCTCGTTTGCATCTCCTCTTCCAGCGGAAGACATTACGGAAAAACTGATTCCTGAGGGGGTGACCCGGCGAGTCGGTGGCTATCGTCCCCTCAGAGCCGAAATGGATCTAGCCTCGGACGTCGTCAAAAAATTGCCCGACGATTTGTCGATGCCCAAGTATGGAAAATTTGAGTTTGGAGAAAAGAGTTGGCTATTCGTCTTGGACGAGCCGAGCGACAAGCCGGCGCGGTTGTTCATTGATACCAACGCGGACGGCGATTTGACCAACGATCCAGAAACGAATTGGCAAGCGAAAACACAAGATGGCTTGACCATGTATCAGGGCACAGGCAAGCTTGATTTGGGTTCGAACCATTTGGGTGCGATAGGACTCTATCGATTCGATCCAAAGGATGAACGTCGTCCGCAGCTAAAGAACACGATGATGTTCTATATCGATTTCGGTTACGAGTACGGTTTCCAACTCGACGGGAAAGCGTTTTCAACGTTTGTTGCGGGAACGATCGATCCAACGAGCCGGTTGTCGATCGATCGGGACGGCAATGGACGTATTAGCAGTCGATTGGAGTCGACCAAATTGGACACGCCATTCAATTTCACGGGGACAACCTACGTATTCAAATTGGATGCGGGCAAACTCAAATTAGAAAAAGCCGACAGTCCAATGGAACAGCAGCGACTGCCGCCGAATCTAGCCATAGGCAAGTCCGCGTTGACATTCCATGCCACGACCATGGATGGAACGTCGATTGAATTCCCAAAACATTATGCTGGCAAGATTGTCATGTTGGATTTTTGGGCGACTTGGTGTGGTCCCTGTATCGCTGAGATACCAAATATGAAAGAGGCCTATTCCAAGTGGCACGATCAAGGCTTCGAGATCCTCGGTGTCAGCTTTGACAAAGCAGACATGGAGGACAAGATCAAGGAGTTCCTAACAGAACGTGAATTGCCCTGGCAACAGATCTACGAGGGAAAGATGTGGGATACGTCCATCGGCACGCAGCACGATGTCAGTGGCATCCCTTTTGTATTGTTGGTGGATGGTGACACGCACGAAATCATTGCCACCGAAAGTCAGTTGCGTGGCGAGGGGTTGTCTAGATTGATCGGAAAGAAACTGGCTGAGAAACGGGAGTCATCCAAGGATTGGATTCAGAGTTGGATCGATTCCAATATCGCATCGGTGGTCGAGGATTATTGGTGGTTGCATGAAAACCCAGAGCTTTCCTATGAAGAAGAGATGACGTCCGCTTACGTGGCCAAGGCTTGGAAGGAGGCTGGGTTTGACGTCACGACGCAGGTTGGCGGGCATGGTGTCGTAGCCGTGCTTAAGAACGGTACAGGGCCTACGGTCATGCTTCGAACCGACTTGGACGCGCTACCCGTCACTGAGGTGACCGGATTGCCCAGAGCTTCCAAAAAGAAGACCGTTTTACCGTCGGGCGCCACCACGGGAATCATGCATGCTTGTGGACACGATGTCCACATGAGCAATTTGATCGCCATCTCGCGATTGATGGCCGCGAACAAGGACAAATGGCATGGAACGCTTGTGTTGGTGGGACAACCGGCCGAGGAAAGGGTCGGAGGAGCCAAACGCATGATCGCTGACGGCTTGTTTTCGCGATTTCCGAAACCTGATTTTGCGTTGGCGATGCATTGTGAATCGTCGATGGCCACGACCGTATCGCTGCGTGACGGATTCATGATGGCTAACGTGGACACGGTCGATATTGCAATTAAAGGCCGAGGGGGCCACGGTGCAGCCCCAAACACAACCATTGACCCTATCGTTCAAGCGTCTGAATTGGTGATGAGTTTACAAACCATCGTCAGCCGCGAGGTGAAGCCGACCGAGCCTGCTGTGATCACGGTAGGATCGATCCATGCAGGTACCAAACACAATATTATTAGTGATCGTTGCGATCTACAGTTGACCGTTCGCAGCTATGCTCCCGAGGTGCGAGAACAGTTGTTGAGCGCAATACGCCGTCGCGCCAACGCCGTTGCTGCAGCGTATGGCGCCGAGGCACCTGAGATAAAGCTCTCCGAGGGTACGCCAGCGCTCTACAACCATGCTGCTCTAAACAGCCGACTGCGGAAACTGTACGAAGAAAAGCTCGGTACGTACCGAGTCCATGAAGCCGATCAGGTTATGGGTGGCGAAGATTTCAGCGAATTCGGATTGGCTGGTATTCCGAGTGTCATGTACCGCGTCGGGGTGATCGAGCAGGGCCGATTGGAAGCCATGAAGAAGCGGGGGATCAACATGAGCTTGCATGCTCCGGAGTTCTATCCCGACATTGACTTGGCGCTGCCAACCGCAATCCACGCGATGGCCCTCGGAGCTGTAGAACTACTGAGGGAATGAGGTCACGCTAGGCGCTAGTGCAAGATGGCACTCACTTTAATAGCGGAAGCCACATGACTGGCGCGTCATCGAAACCTTTGACAGGTTTCGCGACGAAAAACTTGTTTCGCTACGAAAAAACTTGGCTGCGCTTGAATATGGTTGTGTTCAGCGAGAAGTATCCAAATTTCCATTGGATCGCATCTTGCGAATCAATTACAGTCATTCCTGTGTTTCGTGTAGTTCGAGTCTTTCGTGGTTAAGCTCTTCTGTTGTCGCACCGGTTCGATCGAAATCTGGGCCCCCGAAGCGCTGGGCGTGAAGCGACTGAACCATGAAAAACACGAAATAGCTCGTCCCGTGAACTTTGGAGTCTTTCCGAAACTGGAATACTAGCGAAGTTCGGCTGCTGGTGAATTTGGTGGCGGTCAACTAGAAGTATCGTAATTTATTGCATTTTCGTGTGAAAATGGGGTGGGTGAGTGGTTGAGTGAATTGTAGGAGGATGAACTTCCGCCGGGATTCACGAAATTCTTTCGATTGGGATTGACGTTTGGTCTGGAGCTTTCGTATTCCTCCTTGCATCAAAAGACCATTTCAAGCTCTGTCGTCGGTCGAGAATTTGCGGGAATGTTCGACTGGCCTTCCTCCTGGGTTGGAGCAGCACTTGCCGAAATCTGGTGATTACTGGGTCGATTGCCAAATTTCGGTGCTTCACGATAGAGCTTAAGACTGTGCACCGAGGTGAACCAAGGTTCGCCTCGGTGCCAGGGAACACCAGAGGCTGATGGAAATTCCATCAGCCTCTTTTGCTTGATCGATACCGCATCGACTAATTAAGGCGAGCGGCAGAGAAGAATCTGCGACGAAAGGTATGTCTCGTTCCGTCGCTCGCCTAGAGATCGCTGCTCGATTCGATGGCGCGAAGCAGACTCTGCCTGAGCGTATAGAGCCGCGTTGGTTCAGTCACTTTTTGGCCCTCTAGATCAGTCACGTAGAAAACGTCGACCACTTGATCCAGGTGCGTGCTCACTTTCGCTACTTGAAGATCCAGTTTCAGGTCATACAGGGTCTTCGAAATGTCGTACAGGAGGCCAATCCGGTCGTAAGCAAACACTGAGATAATGGTTTGGCTTTCCGAAGTGCTATTATCGAATCGGATTTGGGTAGGTTGAGTTCTCGCGCTGGCCGCGTCCACGGTCGACTGAGTCTTCCAAACACGCCGAAAGACGGGCGGCTTGGTATTCGTTGGGTCGATGGCCTTCGCAAGATTCTTGCAAACCTCATCGACGCGATGCAGCGGAGGAGTTCCCTCGTAGTCAGGGTCTTGGACAACGAAACGGTCCCATGCTATGCGGCCTGGTTGGGTATGAATCTCGGCAGATAATATGCTCAGTCCTTGGCTGGATAGCGAGCCAACGATGCGATGAAATAGTCCAGTAGGTTGTTGTTGCAAAACGGCAGCGACATATTCTGTTGCGTTTTGTGCCACCAAAACTTTCCCCCACGCCTGAACCGGTTTATCCACTGACAATTCTCGCAGCTTGCGAAGCTCCGCAACGATCTCATTTGGTTTGATGGAAAGGAGGTAGCCAGCCGGAATGGCGTCGATCTGCTCGGTCCACCATGGCTCTCCTCGCTCGACCGCATTGCGGTGCGTACGGACAGCGGTCCGTTGTGTCGCAACAATATCCAGAAATTTCTGGCCGGGGCTATCGCTTCGAAATTGCGATTCGGTGGCGTCATAAAGTTGAAGGATCAGTCGCAATTTCCACTCGTTCAGTGCACCCGGTCCAACGGCGTCCAAATCCGCGCACGTGAGAACTAATAAATGCTGCAACCGTTCGAGCGAACCCACTTGCTTTGCAAAGTTGACGATGGGATCCTTTTGCGCTAGATCGAATCGAAAAGCGGTATGCGCCATCAATAAATGTTGGTGAACCAAAAAGACCAACAATTCACGGTCGGAGTCAACGAGCTTAAGCGAACGAGCGGTTTCTTCGGCAATGACGCGGCCCACCTCGCTGTGATCTTCGGGGAACCCTTTTCCCAAATCATGCAGTAGCAGCGCCAAGTGCATAATCATCTTGTTCTTCAGGCTGCGATAAACGCGGCCGAGCACATCGTCTAATTTCGCAAATTCGCCGGCGCATTCGACAGATCGAATGCAATGCGCATCGACAGTATACTTGTGGTACTCATTGAATTGCAGAAGACATCGCGCATGTCGCATCGCCGGGATAATTTGCTCGAGCACTCGCAGTTCATGCAATCGACGAAGGATTTCGCCCAGCCGCCCCGGCTGGCTGATCAGTTGCAAAAAACGATCTACGGCTTCGGTTCCCACTTGACCGTCGCGTCGACGCAGCATCGCCTGCCGAATGGTTCGCCACGTTCGGTGTTCGATGCGGCGATTGTAGCGATTGGAAACTTGCATCAATTCGAGCACACGCGCCGGATCTGATTGCAATTGTGATAGCCCCTCGCGAGTAGCCCAAATCTCGTTGATGCCAAGTCGAATTCCAGGACGGATCGGCCAACCAAGGAACCTCGACAAATATCCGACCAGACTCAGTCGCCAACGGGCCATGCCGACAAAATTGGCTGAACTATAACGAACCTCGTTCGTGTTCTCGAAGAATTGCTGCATGAACTCCTCGACCGGCAACACTCCATCAGTGCCTTTGAATCCCATTCGCGAGGCCAACTCAACCTGTTTCGATCGATCCAATGAATCCTGGGCACGTCCTGCAATAAAGTGAAGTTCATTTCGGAGTCGCAATAAGTATAGATAGCCTTGTTTGATCGCCTGAAAGTCCTCGTTGGCCAATAAGCCCATTTCGACGAGTTGTTCTGGGTTTTTCTCACCAAAGCAAACAAACCCGATCCACCGCACGATTTGGACATCTCGCAAGCAACCTCTGGACCGCTTCACGTTGGGATGCAGCAGATAAATCGTCTCGCCAAACTTCTGTCGTTCGGTAAAACGCTCCTTCTCGATCATCGCTGAGAGTCTCGAAGATCGACGTCGGCAACTGATTCGAAACGAGTCTAAGAATGTTTCAAAAAAAAGTTCATTTCCAAACAGCAGGCGCATCTCTGCCAACGACGTAAGTACGGTAGCATCGGACCAAGCCAGTTGGCGAGCTTGTCCGGCCGTTCGAATCGACAACCCCAATTGCAGCCCAGCGTCTACGATCATCTGGCCAATGGAACGAGCCAAAGGAGCGATGTCCGACTCGGAAACCCCTCGATACATCAACATTAAGTCGATATCCGAGAAAGGGGCCAAATCCCTTCGACCGTACCCGCCAAGGGCGATGAATGCGAAACACGCAGGGTCGAGAGGTTTTTCTAGATCACGGACCGCAGCCACAATCAGCCCGTTGATAATCTCATCCACATGATCGGCCCAAGCGAAACAAACCTGTGGGCCAGTTGCACCCGACGCGTGCAGATTCGCCGCTTTGGATCGCGCCTCTGTTAACTGCGTACGCGCATGGACGACTTGCGAATGAAGTGTTGTCAATTTGGTCTAACGGAAACTATAGAGCGTCTTCTCCGTTTTCTCCGGTGCGTATTCGAACCGCCGTCAGAAGTTCCGAAACGAAAATCTTTCCATCGCCAATTTGGCCCGTTTGAGCCGTTTTAACGATGGTGTCAATGACAGTTTGCAAATCTTTGTCAGCGCAAACTACCTCGATCTTGACCTTGGGCACAAAGTCTACGGCGTATTCGGTGCCGCGATAAATCTCAGTATGACCTTTTTGGCGTCCGTAGCCGCGGACTTCACTGACCGTCATACCGTGGATGCCCCGTTCCGTGAGGGAATTCTTGACGTCTTCCAGCTTAAAATGGCGTACAACGGCTTCTACCTTTTTCATTCCGAAACTCCAGGGATGCATGTGCTGAGTCAATCTGACCCAACTAAATATCGAATTCGCGGGACCGCCTGTACGTCACTCGCACATCCCACTCCGTTAGTGTAACCAATCCGCTTCTTATCTAACAAGGGTATCAAGCAATTCTAGGAGCAATCTACCCGTTTTTCGTTCCTCACGTCGGTCCTCATATCCTAAACGGATATCTCAACGTAGGTCCGTAACTCCGAGACGGAGACCCCTGGGACTCGCAGATACGTGGCAGCGTGGTCAAAGGCCCGTGAAAAAAGGGGTACAATGGATCGCCTTCCACAATCTCTTTCCCTGGATTCTTTGCCAATGTGCGAATTTTCTGATTTTGTTAGTAAAAACATCTCCAAGTGTCTCCTGGGATTTTGCATCGTATGCGGATGTCGGATGAATCCCTTGCTTGCGCAAACCCCTTTGCCGCTAAGCCCACCACCGCCATCTCCAAATACCATTCGTGTCGCAACCTTTAATCTCGCGCTCAATCGAAAAGCCAATGGACAGTTGGTTCGTGACCTAAAAAATGGAGACGAACAAGCCCAGCGGCTTGCATGGATCGTACAACTCGTCCGGCCTGATGTTTTGCTTGCCAACGAAGTCGACTATTCCAACGGCGAAGCGGCCAAGTTGCTTTCCGAGGACTATTTCAACAAATCGCATGCAGCCAAAATCGCGACTACACCATGCGAATTCAAGCATTACTTCACTGGTCCAGTCAACACGGGTGTGCCTTCGGGAATGGATCTGAATTCGAACGGGAACAAGTCGGACAACGAAGACTGTTGGGGCTTTGGAGCCTTTCCGGGGCAATACGGTATGGTGGTCTACAGCCGGTTTCCGATCGTTGAGAAAGACGTGCGTACCTTTCAGATGTTCAAGTGGTCGACAATGCCCGGCGCAAAGCGTCCCAAAATTGTTGACAAGAATACTGGCGAGGAAAAATACTTTTATCCGGACAACGTCTGGAGTCAGCTGCGACTGAGTTCCAAATCCCACTGGGATGTTCCGGTCTTGATAGGAAACAAGACGTTGCACTTCATTGCCTCGCATCCAACGCCTCCCGTGTTCGACGGTCCTGAGGATCGAAACGGGTGTCGCAATCACGATGAGATACGGCTCTTGCGGGACTATGTCGAGGGCTCTGCCGAATACTTTGTCGACGACCACGGAGTTGCAGGCCCCTTAGACCATTCCGCTCAGTTTGTCATTGCCGGCGATCTCAATTCCGACCCGGAGGATGGTAGCGGCATCTCTCAAGGGATCATCGACCTGCTCAAGTCCAATCGGGTTTCAGCCTCGTTTGCGCCAGCGAGTTTAGGTGCCGTCGAAGCCAGCAAGCTTCAAGGCAAACTCAACGACAAGCATCGCGGCAATCCTGCCCATGACACCGGTGACTTCAACGACGCATCGGTCGGAAATCTCCGGATCGATTTTGTTTTGCCCTCGGCTAACTGCAAAGTGGTTGGCGGAGGAGTCTTTTGGCCAACCTCAGAACAACTAAAGAATATTGACCCCAAGTTGTCAGACGCATCCGACCACCACATGGTCTGGCTCGATATCCAGCTTTAGAGGTGCGATCGAACGACACGTCGGTGGAGTCGATTGTCCTTGTTCCTATTGACGACTTATATTCGCGTCTGGAATTCGAATATATCGAGCCTGTACGAGTTCAATCCGCATAGTCTGAGCGAGGGTTCCACGCACCATCGCCCAAGAATTGTTTTACTCGATCTCCGAGGGATACACTACACAAGTTCAGTAAGGCGGAATTTCCTGCATTGATCTCAGAAACCACGAGTCCGGCAACTCCGGCTGAAACCTCCGTTCTTACTGCATTATTTTATCGCATGCGGAAGAAGTTCGTCCATCGGTGGATCAATGTCCGCGACCGAAGCGTTCGGTACGACGGCAAAGAACCAGCCCCCTCCAAGAACCGCCGCAGTCACGGATGCTAGCAGCACAGATATTTGAGAGATGTTGACAAGTTCACGATCTTCAAACGCTAACATCGAGATAAATATCGACATCGTAAATCCGATACCTGCCAGAATGCCAGCACCTACCAAGTGCGACCAACGCAATCCGTCAGGGAGTTGTCCAAAACGAAAGTATATCGCCAGCCAACAAAAGGCGATGATGCCGAGCGGTTTACCAACGACCAGCCCCAAGTAAATCCCAAGTGGGTTGGGCTGGAGAAGTCGCCAATACCAATCGCCGTGTAGGGGAATGCAGGTATTTACCATGGCGAAAATAGGTAAAATCCCCATAGCCACCGGATAGTGCAGTCGATGTTGCAGACGATGTGAAATGCAATCCTCCTGCCGCTTGGAAAAAGGGATTGCGAACGCAAGCAATACGCCACCAATGGTTGCGTGAACTCCTGATTGGAGAAAACACCACCACATCGCCAACCCACCGATGACGTAAGGCCAGAGAACTTGTACGCGGAGACGATTCAAGCAGCCAAGAAACGCCAATACCCCAAGCGCTCCAAACAGATAATCGAGCGCAACGTCCTTGGTATAAAACAATGCTATGATGACGATTGCACCCAGATCATCCGCGATGGCCAATGCTGTGAGGAATATCTTAAGCGAATAAGGTACCTTGCT
>JBEBHM010000121.1:0-14858 GCA_040080875.1 Pirellula sp. | reverse complement strand
GTATTGGTCGATCCGCAACGAAGTACTGGAGCCGACAGGGATCTCGCACTGCAACGAAATCGCCGAGTCTTCAACGAAATCGCAAAACTGAAAGAAGGTGACCAGTTTCGCTTATTGCTTAAGGTGGCCGGAGGCCTCGATCATGGAGGTGAAGACGTATTGCCGCTCGGTTCGACTGGCCATCAACTGCTGACCGAGTTTGTTCGTCGGGCGAATCAGTCTGCAAGCCCTTCGAAGTTTGAAACGGATCATACCGAACACAATTTGAACATGCGTTCACTGTTCGACGGAGTTGTGATGCTCGAGGATCGACTCCTCCTTCGACGCTCTGTCCTGTCGCTCTCCGGCCGGCTTCCAACCGACGACGAAAACAATCTAGTTGTAATGCAAGGCCTGAGTGCATTGCCCTCGATTCTCGAATCCGTCATGCAAGAGGATGCATTCTTGCTTCGACTGCGAGAGGCGTTCAATGACATATTTTTAACGCTTGGATACGATGATGGTGCTGAGAGCGCACTCGCGTACGATCATTTCAGCAAGACTCGTCATTGGACTCAGACGCACGATCTGAACCACATCGAGGATGAAAACCTACGTCGCAAGGCCCGCTACAAAGTTACCGATGACTATCGAGCGGCCCTGCTCGGTGAGCCCATGAAGTTGATCGAGTACATCGTTCGTAATGACCGACCCTTCACCGAAATTGTGACCGCCGACTACATCATGGTCACTCCGTACACTGCGAGAGGATACGGTATTTACGACGAGCTAAAAGGCGACTTTCAGAATCCTGACGATCCGTTTGAATACATACCTGTGAAGCTGAAGGCGCTTGTGGGACGCAACCAATCGCAGAACCAAGACTCGGAAACCGGTTTCTATCCGCATGCCGGGTTGCTAAGTACCTTTCAATACTTACGTCGTTATCCAACGACCGAAACGAATCGCAATCGATTGCGTGCCCGAATGTTCTTGCAGCATTTCTTGGGAATTGACGCTATGGAATTGGCTGCACGAGTATCGGATGCTGCTTCGGTGACGGCCAAGTATGAGAATCCGACGATGCAGGCTGCTGAATGTGTCGTCTGTCACAAGACGGTCGATCCGATCGCCGGTCTGTTTCAAGACTACTTCAAGATTGACGGCGTGTATGGACGCCGAAAGGAGGGTTGGTTCAAGGACATGTTTGCACCTGGACTCGAAGCGGAAGAATTGCCTCTAAACGAGCGTTGGAGGTCGCTTCAATGGCTGGGAGAACGAACTGCACGCGATCCACGCTTCGCATCCGCGATGGTCGAGCATGTATATTACATTCTGACTGGCCGCAAAGTTCTTTTGCCACCCAAGGAGCTAGACGACCCACTCTATGCATCCAAGCGTCGCGCTTATCAGGAACAAAGGTGTCAAATCGATTCGGTTGCGATTCGTTTTACACAGTCGAGCTATAACCTCAAGGGTGTGTTTCGGGATTGGATCATGTCCGACTTCTACCGGGCGGACCGTTTGGAAACGAACGTCGACGATGCGTCGCGTCGATCCGAACTGAACGAAATTGGTGTCATGAGGCTTCTCAGTCCAGAGCAATTGGAACGCAAACTGAAGGCCATCTTTGGAGAGTCTTGGGGGAAACTGAACGATCAGTTGGCCATGCTCTACGGCGGAATCGATTCAAAAGAGGTGACCGAACGAGCCCTGGAACCGAGCGGTGCTATGGGCGCGATCCAACGAATCATGGCCAACGACGTCGCATGCAGACATACCTTGCGAGACTTTTCTCGACCGCCGTCGCAGCGCAAGCTCTTTCCTGCGATTGAGCCTGACGTCCTACCGAACAAATCGCCCGAAAACACGGCATCGATTCGCAGAGCCATTCAGTTCCTACACGAACGATTGTTGGGGCGATACGATGCAATCGATTCTCCCGAAGTCGATGGTACGTACAAGTTGTTTGTCCAAATTCTCGACGATGCTCACAAAGCAAAGGGGATCGAAAATCGAGAAAGTTATACGTGCCGTCAAAACTTGGCAGACGCTCCCGCCGATCCAAAGTATACGATTCGTGCTTGGCGTGGAGTGATTACCTATCTGCTGCGTAGACCGGAGTTTCTTTATGAGTAGATCCGATAGACGCAATTTTTTGAGACTTTGCTCTCATGCTGGTATCGGACTAGCCGCTCCGATGATGCTTCCCGCGACGGGTTTTTCTTGGCACGCGAATGCGGACAATCAGCCTTACACCGGTCCGTTTTACGTGGTCTTCAACGCCTCAGGTGGTTGGGACACGACCTACCTCATGGACCCTAAAGGGGTTGACGGAATCAATCGACTTTACAGTGACGGAGAGATTCTCACTCATGGTCAACATCGTTATGCACCGACCAAAAAGCACATCCAAGGGGGCGTGAGCAACGAAGATTTTTATTCGGAATTTGGGAGTGAATTGTTGGTCTTCAACGGGCTGGATTACTCTGTCAATAACCATTCACCTGGCTCGCGATACATGGCCACTGGCAAGCTCGATAGTTTGGCGTACCCAACGTTTGCCGCGCTGGTGGCCGCATGCCAAGGGCCGACCTGCCCGCTTTCTTTTTTGACCTTTGGGAATTACTCGGCAACCGGCAATTTGGTGGCTATGTCACGCATCCCCTACATTCCATCCTTAAGAAAAATTGCGAACGCCGATGCGATCGACGGAAACGAACGTTCCCAATACCACGATCGCTTTGTCATAGATCGCATTGAACAAGCGTTAGCGGAACGAAATCAATTGCGCCACGCTCACCCTCGGCTACCTCGTGTCGAGCGCGCCGAGAACATGTTGTACGCAGCCCAACTCCATTCAAAGTCCCTCCAACGCATTACCCCTTATATCCCGAGTTCGATTCCAAAAGAAAGGCTTGCACAACAATCGGAGATCGCGCTGGCATCGTTCAAGGCGGGTGTCTGTGTGTCGGCGAATCTGACGATCGGACAATTCGATAGCCATGCCAATAACGACACGGACCAAATGAAACTGTTGCCCGAGTTTCTTGCAGGGATCAGCTACCTGATCCACCGCGCGGAGGATCTCAAAATACGAGATCAATTGGTGATCATCGTGCAGAGTGAAATGGGACGTACTCCCACGTATAACAAAGGGAATGGCAAGGACCACTGGTCCATCGGTTCGATTATGTTCCTAGGGAGAGGGATTCAAGGAAACAGGGTCATAGGCGCTACGGATGAAAAACAGTTTCAAGTCCCCGTGGACCCGCAATCGTTGCTGTGTGATAAGGAAAAAGGAATCCATGTACGACCTGAGCATGTACACACGGCTTTGCGAGAATTCGCCGGAATCGCGGACCATCCGTTCAGTAAGCAGTTCCCGTTGGGGGTAGTCGAAAAGGAAAAGCTGCAGCGGCTTTTGGTCTAGGAGGTCGTCCCACTTTCGTCACAACTCATCGTTGGCATATCACGCTGCTTGACTGAAATCAGATTGGTGATATCATGATATCAAAAAGCGAGGTAAGCGACTATGGCGCAATTCACTGTACGAAATTTGGAAGATGATATTCATCGGAAGCTGCGGGACATGGCCAAAAGTCAAGGCCAAAACCTTGAGGAGTTCGTGCGTGAGTTATTACGCAGTGTTGCTCTGAAGTCTGCCGCAACTCCAAATAAACTTGGGACAAGGATCGCAAAGCGCTTCGCGAAAATCGGTTTGAAGGAACCGATCAATGAGCTGAGAGGTAGCCCAATGACTCCGCCGAGTTTTGAATGATGCATGTCCTCGATACCAATGTGATTTCGGAGTTGATGAAGACTGATCCAGAGCCTCAAGTTATCGCCTGGTTGGACTCGCAGTCAACGGGTTCTGTGTGGACGACGAGCATAAGTATTTTCGAGATCAGCTTCGGGCTCAATGCTCTGCCTGATGGTAAGCGGAAACGAACGCTACTAGTTGCTTTCGAAGCCATGCTCACAGAAGATCTGGAATACCACGTTTTGGACTTCGATCGCGAGGCTGCCAATCGGGCTGGTGAGATTTCTGCAAAGCTGTACGGGCTCGGTCGTCCTGTGGAAATACGTGATGTGCAAATCGCCGGTATTGTGTCTGTTCGCAACGCGATCCTCGTAACTCGAAACGTAAGGCATTTTCAAGAAACGGATATCTCGATCGTTAACCCCTGGGACTAAGAGGTCGTACAGCTTCCAAACAGCGATTGCTTTCGTTTTATGAGCCTGAGGCGCTAGCCGATTTCCTGCGTCGTGGCTCGGCTAGCGCCATCAGGCTCAGTACTCGTGAATTCACACCAAAAACAAGCTGGACGACTTCTAGCACTTGCGTTCGGTTTTCACAATTGAAAACCGCGAGTTTGTACAGATGCAGACTTGCCATGGTTTTCATTATTGATTCTGGCGCTAAACTATTGGCCGTCGAGGTCATTTCCGCTTTGTTTACCCCTACTCCAAGCCAAATTCACCATGCGACCATTCGCGATTACGATTTTTTTGCTTTGCTGCAGCAACGTTTTTATGACCTTTGCCTGGTACGGACACTTAAAGAATATGTCGGCCAAACCCTGGATCGTTGCCGCATTGGTCAGTTGGGGGATCGCACTTTTCGAGTATCTATTGCAGGTGCCAGCCAACCGAATTGGCAATGAAGTCATGTCGCTCGGCCAGCTAAAAATTCTCCAAGAGGTTATCGCACTAACGGTTTTTGTACCGTTCGCGGTTTACTACATGAAAGAAAAACTAACGCTTGATTATCTCTGGGCCTGCCTGTGTTTGCTCGGAGCAGCATACTTCATTTTCCGAAGGCATTGGACGGAAATCTAAACGCTTCGTTTTCCCAGCGGCATCTTTTCGAACTAATGGAGAGTCAGTCGAATCGTCGAATCGCGGAGGTTGATAAGTTCGTCGCGATCCTATCGAATCCTTCTTACGACTGTGACCGCCATCTATTCCGCTGATATCTCGACCCAGCGCGTTTTGACATCCTTATGCGTGACGAGTTGCCATGAATCACTGCCATCCATTCGCATCCCCTCTTCGTGGCTGCCGGTGCTGTCGGTCCATGCGTATGTTACTCGCACTGGCTTGTTCGGGACACCATACACTAAATGCCCTTCGGCTCGCATGTATCGTTTGCCTCCATCGTTTCGAAATCGAACTTGCATCGAACTCACATCGCTTTCCTGAACGATGCCATGCCCCGACCACATCGATTGAGACCAAAAATCCTTTGGCTCAATCCCGCGACGCTGAATCGAACCCTTATCGAGCGATTTCCAAGATCCGGCACCACCGAGCATGTACTCCATCTGATAATTGACGCTCGGATCGGGTGGATTGCTGGATGCAACATGTGCCGCGACATGAAACTCGCGTATCGATTCACCCCTAGGCGTTTTCAATTCCAATGTTAACCGCGATGAATCCAATGCACCGTCGACAACGTGCGGTGTGATCTGTTGAATATTCGGACCGAATTTCACCATCGCTTGTCCGCTGGCTTCGTATCGAATCTTCGTGCCATCATCTTTTAGACGCGGCAACGTGGCCGAATTCAGTTGGCAAACCGTCGTAATGCTTAACTTCGAGTCGATAAGCTGAGACGCACCGGCACCAAAACGCAGATGCCATTGGCGGTGTCCCTTTACGAAGTCCGTTAAGTCCATGGCGTCACGAAAGTTACCGCACGGATGCCACGTGGTACCACCGTCCGTCGAGATAGAAACTTGACATGCCGCAGTGCCTTGCAGGACAAGTCCATTCTTTCCACCTGCGTCGTAAATCCCCCATGGCCCATCGCTTGCAGGAGTCGCACCAATAATGTACGGGGTATAGAACTCGAGCGTGACGTGCGAATCGCCTTCATCGCTCGCTCCTTCTTTGTACGTCCCCCCTTCGAAGTCTGGTCGCCACGAATAAACAGCGTTGCCGTAACGAACTTGACCGTCGATATGAGCAGTACCGGTTTTCGATTGGAACATCTTCTCGGGTTGATTGACCCATGTACGCGAGCGTTCCGGGCCAGGAATATTTCCCGTCATGTAATTGCGTCCCCAGAAGACAAACGTTCGCCCGTCCTTCGTATCGCTAGTCAAACCTGGCTCGAAATATCGACGCAGCTTTTCTCCTTTTCGCAAGTAGATGATTGGTTGTGGTCCTGCATATCCAGCTCGGTATTCTGCCGATGTGTATGCAGCGTATGCGGCTCCATCATCTGGATGTAATCCGCATACCAACCAGCCGTTTTGTCGTGCAGGAAGATACTCTCGTTTTGCCAGTTTCTGCCAGCCCTTTGAGATTGCATCCAGGCCCAGAAGTGCATCACCTGCTTCGTTTGCGATGACGGTCGAAAGGTCGTGATCGAGCATCGCCCAACGGCCAGCCTCGTACGGTCCTCCGGTTAGGAAAACCTCGAAAGAGTTATGTCCTTGTGTGCCAACAACGCGACTGCGGCATGAGCCGAGCAGCACGTCCAGTTCGGCTGTCCATTGAGCATGCGTAGTACCGCAAAGGCCATAGCCATGTGCGAATAGTCCAGTCCAATAATCGCGAGTGGCCGAATGAACATCATTGCTGAAACCCTTTCCCCAAAGGTTTTCTTTGCCATCTTCGCCATGCGCAAAATGCGTATTGCGAAAGAGCCATGAGGCCATCGCACGGTCATGATCCGATCGCGGATGGATGCCAGTGGTTCGTTCGTATTGTTCGGCTTGCGTTGCGAAAAGTCGTTCAAAGGTCGACATTGCCAATTCACCCGGATACCATGGGTGGTCGGTACCAAGTTGCGGATCACCGACTTGTGCTTGGGCTGATGCAAGGAGCAGAATATTGAGAATAACAAACAGAGTGAATCTCAGTGGCATAGGCTTCCAGCCATTGAAAGTGAAATTAGTCCATCGTGAAGTAAGCCGATGTGGCAGGCAGGATGCCTACCACATGTTAGCCATCATCCATGTTAAATAAAATGCCGACCAATCAATTTCGTATTTATTCGTTCCTAGCGCCGTGCTTGAGCAAGTTCGTTGGATTGATTCAGTCCGCAGAACAGCGGCCGAACATTGTCGCATTCATTGCGGACGATTTATCGAATCATATTTGAACGGGTTTTTCAAGTGGCTACGTCGATTTGACAATCTTTAGGTATTGAAACGAACACTTGTGAGTATGGAGATCGAAATTGAGCTCCACTCTTCAAACTATCGCAACCCTCCTAGAACCGTTGCACGTCATGCAGTCAATGATTATTGGGAACGCCGTGGGCGAACCGTCGCGGTCGGTGGAAAGGTTGCTTTCGACATGCTTCATGCCGTCGAAGCCCGAGAGGATTTAATTTGACGACTGGATATGAATTCGACCGAGAGCTTACCGAACAAGCCATATGGAATGTTCGTCAACGTGTCGTCCCGCAAACGCGGCGAGCGTTCGAACTAATGACAATCGAGTGCCGCTCGGGCGCTGAGACGGCCAAGGAACTTGGGATGCAAGTGGCTACGGTATTCGTTGCCAAAAGTAAAGTTCTCAAGATGCTGCAGGAAGAGAGAAAATCGCTCGAGGCCGAGTAGCCATCAATTTGGGCGTCGATCATAATCTGGGCCGCTCAGCAGGTTCGCTAGCGTTTCCTAGTTGCGGAATGCGTCAAGCATTTCGTTGCTCGCCAAAAGCGTAGTGATGCCCGACGAGCGCCTAGGACTGCGTCGAAGAGTTGCGCGTGAGGCGGGCTCTGCTTCGATAAAAAGGCTATTACGATTCGGGTCGTAAGTTTAGCCTCTCAAGTTTGCCTTTTCTTCGGACAATATTCTTGTAGTCCCATTGAATGGCCTTGGCTTTCTTCAGCCATCTCCGCAACGTAGTTTTTTTTATTTCAGAAACGTCGTTGTAAAATACCGATGCATCCTTGAACTTTTTGCCTACTACATTCAATCCCGCTTCGTCAAAATCTGCACCGCTCCAAAACATCAAACGAATTCCGGGCTTCTGCTTGCTGTACCCAACAATGGGATTGCCATCCAGGAACCAGACTGGATGCGCGTGCCAGATCTTGTTCTCAGCCCCAGCCAGATTTCGGTCGATCTCGCTTGCCAGGACATCGCAAATATCCTTCTCGCTGGGTTCCAAGTTCTCGTGGTACCTTTGAATTTCCGGTTCCAAATCCGTTCTCCAAATAATTTTAGTGAAGTGCTCGACCGCTGTTTCGTTCGTCCGCCATGCGATATCTGACTCAATGATTGTAGGTGCGTATCGGGAAGGCATCAACTCCGGCAATCGACCGGACCCCAATTGGCAGAATACAGGATGGAGATTTGAGAACACATCATCGCAAAAAAATGGCTTGGGACCAGCAGAATGAGTAGCTTAGGACTCTTGTCGGACGATGGTCCCATCCTACGGTACTGTTTCGATGACCGCTTGCCTTACTGCGACACGCTGAGCTTTTCTTCGGCGGTGTAGGCTGAGCCGCTTACGGTCGCGGTTCCTCGTATGGTTAGAGGCATATTAAACGGAGTCAGCTGTTCGTTGGCAAACGTCAATTTGAGTTTGCCACCTTTCTGGTCTTGCTCAATCCAAATGGGTGACGCCGAAACACACTTGATATGCTCCGGAGTAATAAGCTCAATTTTTACACTTCCTGTGAATCCTTGTCCTCGACCGACCGTCACCGACAATTCTGCCTCCCCGCCCGGAGTTGCCTTCACCGAATCGCGATCCAGTCGGATGTCCAGTTGCCCAGGATCGACCAACACAATGATCTGATCAAACTGCTCTCCCGACGTGAAACTGACTTTGTGGGTCGCCCCGTCGGCATCGCGTATCTCGCCTACACCCATTAAGCATGTTCGACTGGTGCGTCCAATCTCCATCCAAGGTGCCAAATGCAATGGGTAGTCAAACTCGCTAACGCCCGGCGGAATAACGATTGTCGGCCCTGTGACACCTTGCAAGTGCCGCACTTGTCGCTCCGCTAACGAAACAACAATCGGCCCCTCAAAATCCCCTCGCTTGATCGAGAAATGACGAACAAAGGTTGAGCCTCGCGCTGCGTACTTGGTCTCAAACTGTCCGAAGATTTTGAATGGCGTGGGTACTGCCACGGCCAACGTGATTTCGGTTGCGTCCTGATCGAATCGTGAAGTTCTTTGTCGAATTACAGGACGGGTGATCGGTTGCCCCGCAACGGTTGATTGGCCAACCAAAGTTAGCTCTCTGACGTCGAGCTTTGCTGTTTCGGTCGCATGAAAAACTAGATCAGTTTCGTTCTTCTTGTCCGCGATCGTATTACCGGTTACCGTGACTCCCTCGGGCAAACCCTGGACGTCGATCGATATCGCTCCGGTCATCCCGTTTTTTCGTAATACCTTGACCTTGAATTTCACGTCGGCCTTTCGAGGGACATTCAGAAAATCGAGAGCTGCGGTCAACTCAAAATCTGGCACTTCCTCGCTCCGGCGCAGTGACAATCGATATGCGTAAGCCTCGCCGCCTCGCTTTGCAAAACGATCCCTAATTGCGATCTCGTAGATTGCGTCGTCCGGTGCTTTGAAACTCAACTTGGAATCGCTCTGTCCCTTCTCGATATCATCGTTGGTAGCGATCTCCTTTCCCGCCATGCTGTAAACCGACAAGACGGAGTCTAAGCGAGAGCCTAACCGTGACGCATGCACCTCCATGTTAAACTGCTGGTTCTTTCTTGCGGCAAATCGCCACCGGTCGATGTCACCATTTCGATCAATTCGACCGTTGAGAACGATCGGGCATTGAACCAGTTCTCGCTCTGCAATGTTAAGTGACAGATCGTTGGGCTCTGATTCCAGCAATTCGGAATCTTCGCTCAAATCCAACAATACCGGATTGGATGGTTCGCCTCCAACATCGAACTGAGTCATCCAAGTATTCTCATTGGGAAGCGGTGACTGATCGGGCAATGTACATTGGACAGAAGATGCAGGGATGTTTTGGCCCGCGACCTGAAACGCTACTTTGGCACCTCGCTTTCCTCCAAGCGGATAGATGGACTCGACATAAGGAGCGTCGGTTATTGTCAATCGATACACGTAATGCTGTAGGCCACCAAAATTGACGTCGTGAATTCGAACTTGATGTAAGCCACTTTCGGTGGCGGTGAAGTGGAGCAACGGATCTTTTCCAAAATGATCTTCGTTGTCGATGATGACTCGCCCGTCGGGGCCCAACAATGTCAAATGTGAGTCGAGCGGAGAACCAAATCGTTCCGCCATCACTTCGCACGTATAGCTAGAGCCAGTGAGAGCCTCGAAGCTCCAAATATCAACGTCTTCACGAGGAAAGATTCGGCCATTAATAGTAATGGGCAATTGCACTTGAACGGGCAAAGGCGCTCCGTCAATTTCATCCTCCACTACCTCTGGCAAATCGCCAATGACGAAATTGAGCCAGTTCGAAACCCCTTGTGAGTTTCTGACTCTGGCTTTGCGAAAACCAAACGATGCGTCCTTGGCGATTGCAACATGCCCAATCTGATCGCGTGGGTAGCTTTCTTGGGCTTGCGAGTCAGGCAAAGGAATAACTGGTCCCTCAAACCAAATGGTTTTCTCTGCCGGCCTAATCCGAGAGGATGCGACGATTCCTTGCCCCTTCATTTCGAACGGACATCCGTCATGCAGGTCATAACCACCAAAACGAAACGAGACTTCCGTTCCACGTTGACCACCGGCAGGGAACATGTAGATTGCTGTCGGTGCGTCAGCGACCACCACAGTAGGCGAGAATGATTCCAAGCCCCCTAAAATCAAAGAGGCGATGGCAAGTAACCGGATCATTTGCATTAACCCATCAGCCCTTCAATTACCCGGCCATTGCCTGGTACGATGGGTATGGGTCTTCCCTCAGGTGTGTGAAATTCCGTCTTCGGATCGATGCCGAGACATTGATAGATGGTCGCGGCCAAGTCTTCTGGACCGTAGGGAGTCGTTGCAGGTTGTTCAGCTCGTTCATTCGAAGCACCTATAACAATCCCACCTTGGATCCCACCTCCGCCCATGGCAATGGCTGTACTTGGTCCCCAATGATCACGCCCGGCATCTTTGTTAATGCGCGGCGTGCGACCAAACTCGCCCGTTACAAGCACTAAGGTTGAATCAAGCATGCCTCGGTCGTGCAAGTCGCGAAACATTGTTGACATGCCCGAGTCCAGATGGGGTAATAAATCATTCTTGAGCACATTGAAATTGTCGTAGTGGGTATCCCAATTCGTATGATCGATCAAAACACAACGTACTCCTGCTTCGACTAATCGCCTCGCCATGAGACAGGACTGTCCCAACGAATGTCGCCCATACTCGTCCCTCAATTTGTCATCCTCGCGTGAAATATCAAACGCGTTTTTTGTCGCCGAGGAAGTCATCAGCTCGAATGCCTTTTGCTGATAAGTGCTCATCGCCTTTGCGCTGTAATTTGCGTTCGCTTCGGCACCTCTTTGGAAGCGGTCGACTTGCTGAAGCAGCGCCCGTCGATCTCCCAACCGCTGCGGATCAATATCCAATGGGGGGGCCAAGTCCGGGACGACGAAGTCCGGTGCGTTCGGGTCCGCTTCGACCGTAAAGGGAGCCGCAGACGACCCTAGATAAGACGAGCCCGCACTGTTGTGCATCTTGGGTAAACACACATACGGAGGAACCGCACCTCGTGGTCCAAGTTTTTTTGCGATGATCGCGCCGTGCGCGGGACGTTGATTGTTCGGTTTCAAGCCTCCGTTGAATCCTCCCCCAGGTCGATAACCGGTCAATAAGTAATGATCCGCCGGACCATGGTCAGAATTCGAAAGTCCAAACGAACGCACTAAAGAGAACTTGTCCATTTGCCCCGCAAGTCGTGGAAGGTGTTCGCACAACTGTATTCCAGAAACGTTGGTGTTGATCGGCCTGAACTCTCCCCGAAACTCGACTGGGGCATTCGGTTTCATGTCCCATGTGTCGATCGTCGAAAGCCCTCCTTGCAAGAAGAGAATGATCAGTGAAACCTCTTTTCGATTTGCTTTGTTACCTGATGCGTTCGCATGCGCCGCCAGGATTTGTGGCAAGGATAGTCCCATGCCAAAAACGCCAGCTGCACCTAGTCGTAACATGTCACGACGCTGCATTCCATCGCAATAATTTCGATTCATCATGGACTCCAATTTTTGTTCATAGCGACGCCTTGCCCCAGCAGTGATTCGTCCGGCCTTTAGTGATTGAAGAGGAACTCTAATGAGTTCATCATGCTCCAAGCGAGATCCTCTAGGGCAACTTTCCGATTCGACTGTTTGCGAAAATGTTCGACCGCAACTTTGTATTCTTCGGGTGATGGAAGCCGCGCAAAGAACGTCAGATACAACTCCTCCGTCAGTTGCGAGTCTGGGAGCCGCCCAAGCTTGGCAAGTCGTCCACCCTCATGCGACAATTTTGATTGGATCTCAGGTGAATTGAGAACATGTAAAACCTGCGAAACAGTCGGTTCAGTCGCCCGTTCGCATTCGCATGCGGTTGCGCGCACAGGTCTGCCGAACAATTGAAGAAAATAGTGAGGAACATGACTGTCCCACAACTGGATAGCGCGACTGCCATCAGGAACGCCAGCAAACTTCTCAGTCACCCCTGTTGTTTGACAGACCGCGTCGAATAATACTTCGGCATCCAGTCGTTTCAGTGGGAATCGTGCATAATTTTGTTGATCGTCTGCATTGGATTCGTTCGGCTCCGACGAACGCTGGTAAGTTGCAGAGGATGTGATCAAGCGAATGAGCGCTTGCTGATCAAAATCGTTTTGGATTAAGTAATCAGCCAAAGCATCCAATAATTCTGGGTGAGATGCGGGGTTGGTCATCCTCACATCATCGACAGGTTCGATCAATCCTCGGCCCATGAACTGCGCCCAAATTCGATTGGCCATATTGCGAGCAAAATATGGGTTATTCTTGCCGGTCATCCAAGTCGATAGCTCGCGTCGAATATTTCCCTGGGAATTACTCTCTCCTGTGGCACCTGAAAGTACTTTCTCTCCGAGAGCATGTGCAACGACTGGGAGACCGGTTCGAGGATTCACGGACTTGGACGTGCCCGTGTCAACAAGCGCCTCTCCCTGGGTCGTCGTTTTAAAAGCTACTTCATTGAAGAAAGCTTGCATGCCGTAATAGTCTTCTTGCCCCCAACGATCGTAAGGGTGATGGTGACACTGCGCACATTCGATACGCACTCCGAGCATCGCTTGGGATAACGTACTCGCCATCTGTTTCGGGTCAGAGACCGCTTTATAAAAAATTGCAGCTGGCTGCTCTTGGATCGGCCCCTCGGCCGTTAGTAGTTCGTCAGCAAATTGATTTAAGTGTTTGTTGGACGCAAAACTATCGTGAATCCAACGGTAATACGAGTAAGCGTTCTTGCGTCCCAGCTCCAAGCGATTAACACGAAGAACATCCGACCATTTGAGTCCCCAGTAATCGGCGTACTCTGCTCGCTTGAGCAAGCGCTCCACCAAATCGCCGCGGCGACCTGCGCTGACATCACACAAGAATTGGCGAGCCTCGTTCGACGTAGGAAGTGTTCCAATGATATCGAGATAAACTCGTCGCATAAAGGAAGCATCATCCGCTATTTGAGATGGTTGGAGATTCAATAGTCTCAACTTGGAATTTATTTGACCGTCGATGAAATTTCCTTCAACAAAATCCGCGGGCGACTCTTTCGCACTCTTAACTCGTTCGCTCGGTACAAGTGCTCGAAACACATCGACTTGCCCAAGATACGTAGCCATCACTGCAACATCGCCAGGAATCTGGCCCGCGGAAACTAAGCCTCGTTCGTCGACATTGGCCAACCCCTCGTTGTTCGATTGAAACGATGAAAGCTCCGTGACGTCCGTTTGCCAGCCATCGCTGAACTTTGCTAAAACTTTGAGCGATTGAGTCTGTCCCATTGCTAGTCGAGCTGATTTTGGCGAGATTTCAATAGAAGCGATATGTGGATCGTTGGGTGACCCTAAAGGTGACCCGAGGGAAATCCATCTTGCCAAAGTTGCATACTCTGGTCGATCGGGAGTAATGCGGACACCACCTCCGTGAGGTAATCCACCACTAGCCTTCTCTAAAAAAAGACTGTGATGAGGTGACGCAGGGAAAATCCTACGCCCACGTCCCTCACGAGTGATTGCCCTATGGTCCGCTTGGGGATCAAATCCGAATACCGATAGCTTGAACCCATTTTGCCCCTCTGCTTTTCCATGGCAGCCAGAATTGTTGCAACCGTACTTAGTGAGAATTGGAACAATGTCGTTTTCAAAATTGAGAGGTCGCTCAGATGCGTTCGCATCCGCAAGCGTCACTTTAGTGTCTGGTTCCGTGCCTAGCCCACTTAGAGTCGAAAACACGATAAACGAAACCATGAACACAACACCTCTCAACGCAACCAACGTACGAAGGTTGAGATGGTTTCCTATCGCCATTATTTCAACCCAATGACAAAGGAGATCGTGGCGCATGAAGCTGATCGGATCAAGTCCAAGGTATGGGTACAGCTCCTAGAGGGTTGGTAGGGAATATTTAGGCGGGATGGTGCCACCTTTTGCCTCCAGCATGCACGACGCTTAGTTACGACAAATGCTTGAGCTAGGGATGGATCCACGGCACCGATTCTAATGTAACTGCACGTGAGACGCAACTAATCGATGACGGAGTGGACGCTCGATTGTAGCGACCTGCCCCGTGATTATCACCGTACTCGGAAAATCTTCTGCCCTGGTTTTGTCAGCTAGCACAAATCTCTCTACGGACGAATAATCACATGATTCTCGCATTCTCTTGGGGCTGACTGCACGGGGGACTAATCGACCTAACAGTGGATTCCGCTCAACCCAAC
>JBEBHM010000120.1:0-14871 GCA_040080875.1 Pirellula sp. | reverse complement strand
GTGGACGACGGCACCTCGGCAGACTTCCATGCCGATCTTTTCCATCGCAAGCTTGAACGCGTCGCGAGCTTCTGCTTTGTGGATGACTTCGGGATTCGCCCCAATCATCTCGCAGCCAAACTCTTTTAGAACGCCGTGCCGGTCTAAATCCATCGCGATATTGAGTGCCGTCTGCCCGCCTAAAGTCGGTAAGAGCGCATCTGGACGTTCTCGTTCGATGACTTTCGCAACAATCTCCCACGTGAGCGGCTCAATGTAGGTTCGCTCGGCCATGGCGGGATCGGTCATGATGGTGGCCGGATTGCTGTTGACGAGCACCACTTGGTAGCCTTCCTCGCGCAGCGCTTTGCAGGCTTGGGTGCCTGAATAGTCAAATTCACAGGCTTGGCCAATCACGATGGGGCCCGAACCAATTAGCAGGATCTTCTTGATGTCAGTGCGTCGAGGCACAGCAAAACCTAAAGTACGCGTAACGTTTTCGTGGAATTGCCAACTTCCGATCGGTTGGCTCACCAAAATCCCACAAAACTTAGCATGCGCAAAGGTTTCTTGGTAGCCGTAACGGAGTGCGAACTAGGTCTACTTTCCTCTCGTTTCTGGCGGCTAACGTGAACAAAGAGTCCCTGCTTTGTTTCGCCGGTCATCGATGCACAAACCGCTCGTCGAAACAGAAAATGGTTCGGGTTGCATCGATTGTCCGGATTTGCAGGTCGATCCCGGGCAATTGCTTCGCGATTTTTGAGCTGAACTACGGGACGACAGTTCCCGCAACTTTGCTTCCTGGTGGATTTTGACCTAGGTTTCATTCGACTGCCCAATTCGCAACATGATCTTCACCACCGTAGCAGTCCGAAGCAGGGAAAACACGATGCCGAAACGAATCGAACGCTCTCAAATCCAGAACAAGTCTACCCGAAAGACAACGCCACTGGGTTTAGAGCAATTAGAAGCTCGGATGATGAACACCGTTTCGAGTATTGAGCAAAACCTCCAGTTGTTGCTCGATCCCCAGACTCTTGGATCCACTCAACTGGTGTCGACGAACAATCTCAACGCAGCACCGACGATTCGGAACCAATTGCGGCTGGCCAGCGGGACGGATGTTCGGGGAGAGTCGACCGTTCTAACGGTTACGGGTGCGGACGACCAGGGCGAGTCGAGTTTGACTTATAGCTGGGAAGCAACGCGTCGTCCCGTGGGTGGAGAAGCTACTTTTGCAATCAATGGAAACAATGAGGCCAAACGCAACACTGTTAGCTTTAACAAGGCAGGGAATTACTCGATCGTTGTAACGATTCGCGATGCAGGGGGACTTGCCAAGACGAGTACACTGCAGGTCAAGGTCGTGCAGACTCTCACAACGCTTCACTTTGAAAACGCAAACGGGACTCCGATCACCGAGAGTCAGACCGTAACGGGAGTAACTCAGGCTGTTCGATTGAGAGGTTTGGACCAGTTCGGCGACTCGATGAACTCGCTTCCGGAGATTACATGGTCAAGGCCGAGTGGGCCATCGGGCGGAACCGTATCGGCCAGACTCTCGTACGGTATAGCGACGCTCAAGTTTAATCGAGCTGGTGAGTACGTGGTTCGTGCTCGAAAAGATAATGTCTCCGCTGAACTCGCCTTGAGCGTCGTGCAAACACTCACTAGTATCGGCGCGCGCAACGCAGATAACCGAGCGCTGACGCCATCGACATCGGTCACTACCGTCAATCTCAATCAACGATGGACCGCACTTGCCCTGGACCAGTTTGGCAACGCCATGGCGCAGCAACCCTCGATCCGTTGGTCGACGGTAACGCAACCGGACGAATCGGATCCGAAAACAACACAAGCCAGCGGTAATAGTGTTGCGGTCGCGTTCGACAAGAACGGTTCGTATCTCTTCCGAGCCGAACTCGACACGTTGCGATTCAACGTTCCGGTCAACGTTTCCTCAGTGCTATCTCGCATTGCGCTGTTCACGCCGGACGGCAACGAAGTCAAGATCGACACGCCGATCCAGAACACACTTACGCAACAGAGCTTGACGGTTCGCGGTTTCGACCAGTTCGGGAATGAGATGACGACGCTTCCGTCACTAACTTGGACCACTACCAAAGCGCCTGCAAACGGGCGCGCGACGACAAGTCGCCAAAACGGAAGCACGCTCATCCATTTCACGCGCGCCGGCGCTTACACTTTGATGGTTAAGGGTGGCAATGCGAGTCGGACGGTCCAAATCAATGTCGTAGCAACGTTGTCGAGCATCGCAGCCGTCAATTCAACCGGAAATACATTCTCGTCAACCACTACGAACAGCACATCGATCACTCTGAAAGCGATCGGACGCGATCAGTTTGGGATTGCCCTGACGCAACAACCTACGATGACTTGGGCGGTCCTGACCACTCCCTCGGAAGGAGTCGCTCGAATCGCGCCAGCCCAAAGCAATATGAACATCGCCTTCAATCGGGCGGGTAGCTACGTGATCCGAATCTCGTCTGGCCTAATCCAATCCAACATCACGCTGAATGTGACTCAACGCTTGACAAGACTGACGCTCACACCGGGAACCTCTTCTGTCGTGTCAGGCGCAACGCAGCAGTACACCGCTGCGGGCACGGACCAATTCCAGCAAGCCATGACCACCCTTCCCGCCTCGACTTGGACCGCAACCGGTGGCACGATTTCCTCGAGAGGATTGTTCACGGCTGGCACCGCTGCTGGTCTATATGCTATTACCGTTCGAGCCGGCGATATTTCCGCACAAGCCTCGGTCAGCGTAACTGCTGCAACGCCGACACCTACACCACAGCCACCCACAACACAAGACACACTCGATGCCTTGATCTCGCGACTGAACTCGGACGACTCGCTCACGCGAGCTGAGATGATGCAGATTTTGAGGTCCGCTGGTGACGATGGCTCCGTTAGCCAAACGGAACTAACCAGACTTCGTAGTTTGGTAGCCTCGGACGGCGGATACAAGATGCCCAGCTACGTTCGTGAGTTGGCTAAAGACGTTGTCAACAGCAACCCAGCCAACCTCAAATTCAAAGGTCAAACGGCAGGCAACTTGGCGGCGGGTAGTAGCTCGACTCTACTGAATAACTTGATCGACAAGTGGTTCTTGGGCGCGGATGAACCAGCGATCTCCGACTCGGGTATTACCTATCAAACTGCGATAGGGAATTTATTTGGAGGTGCTCCCTCTCGTACCGACGCTAACCAAGGTTACCTCGGAGACTGCTATTTTATCTCGGCGGTCACGGCGATCGCGAACGCGAATGCCGATGCAGTCCGCAACATGTTCATCGACAATGGAGACGGCACGTTCACGGTTCGTTTCTTTGGAAGCGCAGCCGATTACGTGACAGTGAATCGCAAACTGCCCGCCATGTCGGGCGGTTCGTTAGCCTACGCCGGGCTCGGACAAGCCGTGGGTAGCGGCACATCGATCTTGTGGGTATCGTTGGCTGAAAAAGCCTACGCTCAATGGAACGAAACAGGCAATTCGGGACGAAACGGAACCAATACCTATAGCGCGATTGAGGGTGGCTGGATGTCCACGGTGAACCGACAAGTGCTCGGATACAATTCGTCCAACTACGCCTTCTCGTCGACCGACAAGCAAACCTTGATCAACGCGCTCGGTTCCGGCCGTGCCGTCACGCTTGGAACACTTTCTAGCCCCGGAGATGGCTTAGTCGGATCACATGCATACACGGTTACAGGATACAACTCCAGTACAGACCGATTCTCGCTTTACAACCCATGGGGAACTACGCATCCAAGTGCCCTATCGTATGATCAATTGAAAGCAAACTGCTCATCCTTTGTGGTCACAGAGTCATCGGGGACAACCCCGATCAGCAACATCAGCGTTCGATCGGCTATGTCCGATGTGTTTGTTGGCAACTGGACTATCGTAGTTGGGGCGACTGCAGTTGGGCCATCCGCCGAGTCTGTCAGCGATCACCCAATGGTCGAACGCATGGTTTTCAACCAGTCTCCAAACAATGATCCCGCGTTTGAAGTGGCGGCTGGCACAGACGAATGGTGCGACACAGACGAATGGTGCGACATAGACGAGTGGAGCACAGACGAGTGGAGCGGCGATGAATGGCTGACGCTCAACGACGCGGGCGATGATCAGACCCTATGCGATTTCCCCGGAAGCACTGAACTCAAACACCACTGCTAACGATTCACCACGATAATCGATGGGAAGTCGTGCCGAAGGTCCTCGGCACCATTCCTAGACGCATCTCTTTGTTTCTGCTTCTTGCAACGCTTGGCTGGGTGTTTCGAAAAAAAAGTTGTGGTAGGATGTCCAGGCTGCCGTGGTTGTCATGCTACGCGTGTTTTCGAAAAATTGCATGACCAAAACGTCATGGCGCAAGCTGCTTTCATCCCTTGATTTCCGAGCGACACGTGCTGCAAGATTTCTTTAAGCGAGTATCACAAGCTCCGACGAATCCGGCTCAGCGTTCCGTTGCCCGTGAATTCGATATTGCCGATCTGTATCGCGGACCGGTCGACGTTAACGAAGTTGCGACCGTCGGCTTTCCGCTGGATGAGAAACTGCGGCAAGCCTACTTTTGGATCGTTAATCACGCGGTCATCAGCCCTTTTTATGACATCGAGTACAACGAAGGTGCCTCTCAATCGTTTCCGATTGGCGATCGTGGAAATCTGGTCCAACTGCCGTCGGGCCAGAGCTATTGCAGCTTCGTCCTAATGCCGTTGCTGACCTTCGCGATTCGTGCCAAATGCTTGCTTGTCGGTGGACCTGGTCGCGGCAAGACCTCAAGTGCGGTCTTAATGGGGGTTTTGGCCGGTTATCCTATCCAGGAAGTGCGTCGGGCGATTCAAAAAGGCCAGCCGCAAATGACAATCGCCGATCTACTAGGCAACCCGCTTCCTTCGGATTTGATCAAGGCGCAGAGTATCGATCAAATCGGAATCGCATGGCGCAAATGGTTGGGAATGCGAGTCAAGATTATCGATGAGTACAACCGCATTCCAACGCGAACGCAATCGGCTCTGTTGACCCTGATGTCCGACAACTACGCAGAATTATACGATCAGACGTTTGAATGCCCCGACGCGGCTTGGTATTTAACAGCCAACGACGACGCCGGTGGAGGAACATACCAAGTCATCGAAGCGCTTCGCGACCGAATCGACATCGTGGTCAAAGCACTTCACTTCAATAGTCGGTTTCTCGGCGAGCTGCTAGAAAGAATCGAAGCCGGAATACGCCCCGAAGAAATGATGCCTGGGCAAATCGTCTTTACGGCAGAGGAAAGCGATCGAGTTCATCGCGAGATTCGCTCGATCCCGGTTCCCTCGCCAGTCCTTCGACGGCTCGAGTTCTTCGCTAGTCAATTTGAGTATTGCGAAGCCGCAGCGTCCCAATTTGAGTACAAAACCAAAGATACCGTCAAACTTTCAGCGATCGATTGGCATCAAATTAGTTCTGCCGAATCGGGCAAAGACAAACTCAAAGATATCGGGGCCCAAACAAAAAATGGAATGTCCGTCCGCGCCATGATGACAACGCTGATGTTTGTGAAAGCCATGTCGTATTTTCGCGGTGCGAGCCAAGTGGAACTTGAGGACCTTCGGCAAATTATCCCGTTCGTACTCCACGATAAAATGGTCCAAGATCCCGACTGTCCTTTCTTCGAATCCGCCGACAATGCCGCCTTTCGAAGCGACAAAATCGGTTGGCTGCGTCGCATGTTCGACATGTCGTGTGCGGAATATGATCGTCTCCAGTTGGATCGCGATGATCCGGTCTTGAAATTAAGCGTCGATTTTGAAAAGGGTCTCGACGGGCTCGATCAACGTGAGGTCCGCAAGCGATTGGTGGAAATCGAAAGGCTTATGAAAACGTGGAGCGGCTCTCGAAAATTCTACGGCCACATGTATGACGATGTGTTAAAACTCAAATACTTGCACCAACGCTACACCAACTACCTGCGTTGGTTGAAATGGAAAGAATAACGCATGATCCACAACCTGATAATTCACGCGCGATGATGACAAAGATGGATGTCGCGATCCCGGCAGTCTTTCGACGGTCACTTGAGGATCAACGCGATGTACTGAACGCACTTTTTCGGTCGCGAGTCGAGCAAGGTGCCAGGATCGATCCTGACGCCTTTGCGGAACATGTTCGAACTCGTATCAGCAACAATATTGCCGCCATCGATTTGGTGATGCCTGAACGAACGCGACTGGCAACAGCTGAGTTATTCGAGGTTTCTTTAGAGCTATTTGCGGTTGGTCAATTTGGCAACGGAACCAATGCATGGTGCATGTCGGCGCTATGGGAAGAGCTCATGCCGACAATCGCTCCATTCATAGCAAGAGAACCCCGCCGCGTCGCAGGCAGCTTAAGCAATGCGTTAGTTCAAATCGAAACGCAGTCGGCACAGTCAGCCAAGCGTTGGCTAAATCTAATTGCGCAACTGAACCAATGCGCAGGTAGTGTCGACGAACTACTCATCTTAGGAAAAGTTGCGGCGTGGGTGTCGGGCATGTCGCACTATAGACGTTCCGCATTGGCCGCCGCGCGAATGCTACCCGGCCGAACTGTCGCGCGGCTCTTCGGTTTGAATCCCGACTCGGATGAAATTGAGGTTCGCGAATTCCTTTCTCGACTCGCCGAAGATCCATGGTGCGATTCTCTCGAGGCACGGCCGGGGGGCGAACGTGAAGTAAGACAAGTCGGCCTCTGCGGTGCATTTCGTGGATTTGGGGGATCGTTGATGAAACCTCCGTCGGTCGCAACGATCGATGGCAAGTTGATGGTCAGTGACGGTCAACATGGTTGGCAGATCTTTGCGGACCGGTTCGGATCGGTCCTCCAATCGGTCGTTCTAGAACCCTTTCAAGGGAACGTCCCTCGCGCGAAGCCCAATCCTCACGTGAATGCCGACGGCACCATTCATTGGAATAGGAAAACAACAACTCGCCCAGATTTGGCTGGCTCGTCTAGCTATGCATTTGATGGTACGACGCTCGCCGTGACTATTCCCAATTCGTTTCATGTGTTTTTGTTTGCTCGAACATCGCTCCCAGTTCCTCCATTTCAGATACAAAGCGAAGCATGACCGAATCGCTATCGCTCGAAACTTTGAAGTCGCAATGGCAGGCTGCTTGGCCACAAGCGATCGCGGATTGGAGTCCCTATATCCAATTGCATGAGCCGGCCTGGTGTCTCAACGTGGAGGACGAAAAACGGGAGTCGCTGAGCGGCAGCTTTGCCATGATTCGGTTGGTTGATCATACAGTGGTAATCAGCCTAAAACAGATACTGGAAGAAGGCTTGGAAGGATTCTCTGCGGAAGTTCTGGCGCACGAGATCGGGCATCATGTCTACTGTCCCGCTGATTTGACCGACAATGCGAGACTGCTGGCACGCATGAGACGCGGTCTGCCAGGTCTTGAGTCGTACGCGCCGATGATTGTGAATCTGTATGCAGATCTCCTAATCAACGACTATCTTCAACGATCCTGTAGGCGCGATATGGCGGGCGTCTACCTAGCCATTCAGAAGAAATCGACTCAGTCGAAACTTTGGCTTCTGTATCTTCGAACCTATGAGCTTCTGTGGAGTTTGCCTCGCAAGGCGTTGACGAGCTTGGACGTTGACGCGCGTATCAATCAAGATGCGTTGTTATCCTCTAGGCTCATCCGAAGTTATTCGAAAGACTGGCTTGCGGGCGGCGGTCGCTTTGCTTGCCTTTATCTGCCCTATGTTTCCGAAGAGGCGGAAACGGCGAGAAAAGAAGCGAGAATCTGGTGCGATACCATCGAGGCTGGAAACAACGGGTGTCCGGACGGACTAACGGAAATCGATGAAGATGAATTGACGGGAGCCATCCACCCTGCCGAGGATTCATCGCTGTCCGGTTTGGACCCGATTGATTTGGGCGATCCATCGGAATTATCGGAATTAGAAGGACAGGCAAGGGGCCAAGTTTCGAGCGAAAATTCCGGACGCAAATCGATCAAGTCCTATCGCGACCCTTTCGAATATGCCGAGATCCTTAGGGCGTCGGGTGTGAACCTAAACGAACGGGAAATCGCAGTACGATACTACCGCGAACGAGCCATTCCCTACTTGATACCATTTCCGGTTCGTGAAAATCCATCGGCCACAGATCCAATTCCTGAAGGGCTTGATCTTTGGGATCCGTCAAGCGAAATCGATAGGATTGATTGGATGAGCTCGCTGGCTGCAAGTCCAGTCGTCATACCTGGAGTGACGACGCGTGAGCGATTGGTCGGGAGTTCACCTGGATCGGAACCGCAGCGAACTCCGTTCGATCTCTACTTGGGGGTCGATTGTTCGGGTTCGATGCGAGATCCGGCATTAACGTTATCGTATCCGGTTTTGGCGGGCGCAGTCATAGCGTTGTCTGCCCTGCGCGTTGGTGCCAAAGTCAAAGTGTTACTCTCGGGAGAGCCTGGTCAATCGGTATCCACGGACGGTTTCGTTCGCGATCAATCGACGGTACTGCGAACTCTCGTCAACTATTTAGGAACAGGCTATTCGTTTGGCATCCATCGATTGTCGGAGACGTTTCAAGAAAAAGTAAAACTGCCAAATCCCGTGCATGTTCTTGTTCTTAGCGATTACGACATGTTCACGATGCTTCAAGCACAGGGAGGCGAACGACTTGGATGGGACGTTGCTCGAGAAGCGGTGCAGCTCTGTGGAGGAGGCGCAACGTACGTATTGCAGTTGCCTGGGTATGAGGGGACAATTCGAGGTCAACACAGTGACAACTTAGATCGCATGAAACAGGATGGCTGGAACGTTCACATAGTCAACTCGATGGAAGAGCTGCTTGTGTTCGCTCGTCAATTCAGTCGCGTACAATACCAGCAACGATAGTCTCGTAACGATCATGAAAAACGAAGGACCACTTCTTGAAACACTGCTTCGCCGCCTCAGCGAATGCCCGATTGAGTTCGTCGAGACCTGCAAGACGCCAACCGGATTACCTCAATTGATTGCAATTTTAAGCGATCACTTCCGTGAATTCGGTGACGCCAATCCAATGTTAAAAGATGCCACGCTAGTCACTCGCCTGAAAAATGGCGCTAAGCATACCGACGTGGCATCGATGAGGTATTGGGCTCTTCTGAGCGTGGCAACGTGGCTTTTGCACGATGATTGGTTCCTCGCCCGTCCCGAGTTGTCCAAAGCATCGTTGCAGTGGTTGAGCAACAAATCACTGGAGAAGCTATCGGAGATCGTAAGTCCGGATAACTGCATCAGTGACCCAGACCGAAGAGAAGAGTTGGTCCGAATTAGCCTAGGAGCGATGGGCTTGCGACCCCTGGGAGAGTCGATCGAACAAGCAACCGATCGCTCTCAGACGCTGGATAGTGTTGAACGCGAAGGGATCCTTCGAGCCACTGCGGCTGCGGAACGGCGTGCCCGAGAAGTTCGCGAGGCGATGGCAAAGGAACAAGCACTCGAGTCCGCTAGTCGGTACGGAGAGTAGAAGCTATGTACCCAGAGCTAAGCGAGGCAGAACGATTTCCGTTGCTGACTCAACGAGGCCGCGAGTTTTTATATCGAATGCGACAGCATCCGAACGCTCCGATCTGGAACTGGCCAAACGGTGAACAGCTCGATGAAGCGGGATTACATCGCGTCCATTCCTTTGCGAATGCATTGAATGACGAGTCTCAGCGTCCAACTCAGTCGGAACCGGACTGGCTTCCTGCCTTTGTCGAACGTTGTTTGCACGAAGTTCCTTTTTATCGCAAACGGGCTCGCGCCGGAACGAGTTTGCAGAATATCTCACCCTGTAGTCGTGCGGACCTTGCCCCGCGCGTCTGGGAGTTCGTTCCAGATTCGGAACCGTTAGACCAAACGATTGTCTTTTCGAGCAGCGGAACATCGGGATACCCAACACGCACGCCGCATCATCCCTATTCTGCAGCATGCGGTGTGCCTCTGATCGAATTGGCTCTGCGGTCGCTACATAATATCGAATTACCACGTGGCCCGGAGCGAGTTGCGATCACCAACGTTGCCGCTTATCCCGGCGCATTTACCACAGCAATCGTCGTCGCCTATTTGCAAGAAGCGGGTTGTGTGCGAGTCAATTTGCATCCGTCGGCTTGGAGATCTAACGGCGACTGCGGGCGGTTTATCCAGGAGTGGCAAGCCCCGATATGGCTCGGTGATCCTGTTGCCTTCGGAGCTTTGGAAAGTATCGATGTCGACTATGCACCAAAAGCTATTGTGTCGAGCATCATGCATTTGTCGGACAGCTATGCAGACAAGTTAAGTCATCGCTACGGTTGCCCCGTGTTGGATCTCTACGCGATGACAGAGGCTGGCATCATTGCCGTTCGAACGGACGACGGGCATCGAATCCTACCGCACGATTTGCATGTCGAGATTCTGGATGCGAATGGTCAGCCTTGCCCCGATGGAGTGCAAGGTGAGATCACCTTGACAGGGGGACGCAACCCATTCCTTCCGCTGTTGCGATATCGTACAGGAGATTTTGCATCACTGGCCATACTCAACGGGCATCGATTGTTGGTGAACTTCCATGGAAGAGAACCAACGGAATTTCGAACTGCTTCCGGTCTTGTGATTCACAGCATGGAAGTGACACGCCTCATGCGGCATCATCCCGTTCTGAGATACCAAATGAAGCAGCGGACCGAGGGCGGATTTGAAATGGCGTACGAGGGGGATATCGATTCGGGAAAGTTACGAGCTGAGCTGCGAGAACTTTTCGGCGAGAACGTGGAGCTCGTTGCACAGTCTTCTAGTGTATCCGCGATTGCTTTAACTAATCATTTAGATCAGTAAACTGAGGCAAGTGGCGCCCGCTTCGGCTTTGGCGAATTCGCTCAGATCGACCGCTTCCACTTGGTAACCTGAGAGTCTCAATTGCTCGATCGTCGCTTGATGCTGACTGTTTGCCAAAAGGCGATCTCTCAAGCGAACGACATTTGCACCCCATGCATCTGCGGCAAATAGAATTCTCTTGCGACATGCCGTGGGCACATCGATCCAATCGGGATTGATCAACAACGTATCGTCGTCCAAGGCCGTACATGCGGTCTTGAGATGCAAGCATCTGGACATCGGCACGGTGTGTAGCGAGTAACCGAGTGGACGAACGATGTCCGATACGGCCTCGATGGCGACGGCGTTGGTTCGGCGAGAATGGCCGATTACCAAATTTCGGCCAATCCGAAGAACATCCCCTCCCTCGAGCGTTGCGCCTGCTGGCAGTTCTTGAACCGGTCGGAACTCGGCCAAGATGCTCCTCCATACACGGGTTTCAAGTTCACGTGATTTTGCCCCCATGGAACCAAGTAGAATCAACTCGTCCAAAACAACGGCTACGTCCTCAACGAAAACAGAATCGGCATATTGCAAGTTATGCTGATATACGCGGACATCGAGACCCGCCTCACTAAGTGCCTTTCGATAGTCTTGGTGTTGTGCAATAGCCAAATCGACATCAATGTGCTGTCGACAAACATGTGTTAACTCACAGTGAGCAAGCAGGCTCGACGGATGATGTGTCAGTGCCAACATGAATTTCAAATCGCAATGTACTGTTGAAAGGCCTTGCTTAGGCAAAATACGCTGTCAATCATTTCACGTCCGTAACCTGCCGACTTTCGAGTAGACTATTAAGGGTCTTTACCTCCGTTGAATTGCCCACAAACAGACCGTCCGAGAAGCGAATAAAAGGTTTCATGCTATCGCGAATCATGGTGGCTGCGTTTTCATTGAGGGCCCAGCCCGCCAGGTATTGCAAACGCAAGTTACGATCCGTATTAAGCTGGGCATCCGCAAGCCACGGTCCCATGTTTTCTTTTCGGCCAGCGTAGTTCGACATCAATGCTAACGTCGACCCTAAGCGCACTTGATCGAGCGACTCGACTACTTTCGCATATTCAGGGCTAGCCAACCGCGCATTCAACGCATCGATGTTGATGGGTCCTGTCTCTTCTTGGCCAAGCATAACCAAGTCGTAGCCGAGTCCATCAGAATCGTTGCTCCAGATCGTTCCCTGTGCGAAACCAGCAAAGAACGTCGCAACCTCGCTCTTGACGGCTTCCATGCTCGATTCGTAGAGTGGTACCCATTGGGTGGCCACACCTCCAGGCTTCAAGTGTTGCCTGCAAAGCTCGAAGTACTCCTTGGAGTACAGGGTGGCAGCGCCTTTGACCCAAGGGTGAATTGGATCCGACGTGATGATGTCAAATTTTTCACGCGTAGTTAACATGAAATGCCTTGCGTCATCGAGAATGATTTCGAGACGCGGATCCTGAATAATATGATGGTTCTGCTCCGCGAAGTACTTGCCAGCGGATTGTGGAATCAAGGGTTCGATTTCGCATATTACGATGCGTTCAATCGTTGGATGCAAGACAAACGATCCTGCGGTCACACCTGCTCCACAGCCAACAATCAGGACACTTTTGGGTTCATCGCATAGAAGCGCCGGCAAATGACCGAGCATCCGTTGCAGCCGCATATCCTGGGGGTCGGTTGATGCTTCGACCTTGCCGCAGACATGGAAGTTGCGAAAGCCATCGGACGATTCGGAGACTGCGATCGATGAATTCAGACCGTCACCGGTATAGATGTAATCCGGTTCCACGCGCCATGTTACGAAATAGCGCCCGTATGCCGTTAGACCAGGTGGTCTCTCAGGCAGGCTAAGGATGCAAACGACGCCAACGGTCAAGCCCAACAGCATTCCGGCGTGATGAAGCGGGAGCCTCGATTCGGCTGGCCTGCGAGAAATATACAAAACTAAGGCTGCGATCAGCGAGATCCCCACGAGCGCTTGCTGGGAATGTTGCATACCGATAAGCGGTATGGCAAGCAAGCCAAAACTCAGGGCGCCCAAAATTGCACCCAACGTATTGGCGCTATAGACGCTTGCGACCAATTTAGCCGGATCTTGCCTGCGTGAAGCCGTGGCCAGTGCCAACGGAAAACTGCATCCCCAACAAATGGCTGCAGGTAAAACGGCCCACATCACACGCACAAAATCTAGTTGAAATCCGTACCAAGGGTTCCGGCAATAGGAGGGGTCGATCGGCCAGTAGGGCAACGAACGCTCCATCATCCAAGTCGCCCAACTTGCCCCTAAACCCGCCGCAAGTTGGCAGAAAGCAAAGGCAATCCCAGGCTGATCAGTCGCACGCGCCCACGCAGCCCCCAAGCTGCTGCCAAGACTCAGGCCGATTAGAAAGACCGCCAGTATCAGCGAGAAGGTGTATACCGATGCGCCGAGCAACAAGGACAACTCGCGCGTCCATACGACTTCTGCTCCCAGGGCCGCAAAACCGGAAAGACCAATGGCGAAGTGAGACACTTGCCAACCGCGAACATGTGTTCCCGTTGCTTCCACTACCGTATTGACTGGAGCTTGATACGGCAGATATCGACTCATCACGTAACCGGCGATACCCACTAAAAAGTTGATTGCGATCGCAACGGACGTAGCAATCACAACGTCATACAATCGAAGAAGGAAAAAACCTGCTCCCAAACACCCAACGACTGCGCCGACGATGTTCGCGCAATAGAACAGCCCAATCCTCGCAGTCCCATCACGACTGTTTTCAAACCATCGCGCGATGGCCGGAAGAGTAGCCCCCATGAACACGGTTGGTGGTAGCAAGCAAGCGCCTGCAACGATGGCACGCAGCAAGACACTTCCACTACCATGACCGACGCTTTCCACATACAGTCGTTCGATGGCTGGCATCCCATACAACAGGCCAATGGCCAGTAACCCGATTCCAAACTCCAAGACCGCGTAAACGCGAAGAGGGTGGAAGCCGCTAGGAACAATTTTCGGAAGGAGAACGCTTCCCAGGCACATCCCGCCCATAAAAACGGTTAACAGAACTGCCAAAGAAATGGCTGAGGCACCCACCACAAGTTGCAAAGATTGGAACCATACGATTTCGTAAATAAGTGCCGCGCAACCACTTCCTACAAATAATGGTAACAGCCAAAAATAGCCCCGCCCGCTTTGACGAGACTCCGATATGGTCGAATCCGGCATACAGCACTTTCACACCGATCGCGTTGACGTATCTTGGGCGTGAAACCAATGGCCGCGCAAGCGGCGCCTGCATGTGCGGACACTACTGCGTTCATCGAGTTGGTTACTTGCAACAGCCGCCTAGGGGGCAGGCAAGCTAGATACGCTAAAGGAGATATCCTACACGAAACTCAACTTACACTCGACACCGCCGGCCAAAAACTACAAGCACTCGACAATCCTCGTCGATCGCCGGTACGCTTTGCCTCCAATCGTACTCGTATTCGTACTCAATGAAATGGTACTCGTACTCGATGGAGTGGTTCGAACCGAGTCGGAGTGCCGCCGATGGCTGAGTTCGAAAAGCAAGGGAATGTTATCGAAGAATGTATCGGATACTGACGTTCAGCGAGAAGTGTCAAAATCTTTGTGTTGTTTGCGTACACGCCTAGCTACGTTTGCTTAAACTATTCCACTCTAATGCTTTGCCATAACTTACAACTAGGGTTGCGCTACATCAGCCGGAATGCGCTAGCGTCCGGTTGGATTGAGAAAACCGGGTGTTAGCGCACAACGGCTGATCCCAATTGAAGCAATGACAAAGCACGGAGTTAGTTTCTTTAAGGCATCAATTGGAGCTTAGTATGGCATCACCTTCGTTGACCCTGCGCATCGTGTTGGCACTTGTATTGATGATTGGTTTTTATCTGTTGGCCGTATCCCTCGCACTCGGACTCATTGCGATTCCGGTCGCGGAAATCGCGTTTGCCAACCGAATTCACCCAAAAATGGCAATCATTTGTGTGATCGC
>JBEBHM010000783.1:0-3991 GCA_040080875.1 Pirellula sp. | reverse complement strand
CTACGATACACCTACATGGATGTGGCAGTTTTGCTCCGCAAAACTACGATCCAACTAATCTGACTTCAAAAGAATCCACACACAATTTTTAGCCCACGCGCAATTTTGCGGAGCGAAAAGGCGACACGTCGAGGCAACCTACTATGAACTCTACGAAATTTTTCCGCTCGCTCGTAATCTTCAACGGCGCCGTGCCATTGCTCGTACTGGCATGGGACGCGTATCGAGGGCAATTGGGAGCCAATGCCGTCAACTACGCCTTGCATGTGACCGGCATCCTATCATTGATTTTCCTCGTTCTATCGTTGGCGATCACGCCATTGCGATGGATCACAAAGTGGGGCGGTTGGGTTTCTTTTCGTCGATCGTTGGGGCTTTACGGATTTTTCTATGCGGTGCTCCATCTCGCGATTTACGTTGGGCTAGACCGCGAATTCAATGTTGCAAGCACTTGGAACGAGCTTTGGACTCGCCGATTTCTACAAGTAGGTGCTGCGGCTCTATTCTTGATGGTTCCTTTAGCGGCTACATCCACCAATTCCATGGTCCAACGGATGGGACCGAAACGTTGGAAACTTTTGCATCGTCTCGCATACGTCGTGGCGGTGTTGGGCGTCGTCCACTATTACATGCTCGTCAAGTCGGACGTACGACAGCCCATTGCATTTGGTGTGTTGGTTGCGATCTTGTTGTCCTCGCGGTTAGTCAAACACTATCTTGAATTGCGTTCAACGGCGTCGAAAGTTAGATCGCCCCGTGCGCCGACTCTCCGTGCGCTGAGTCCCAGTCCGGTTAGCCCTGGCAATCAGGCCAAACGCCGTAACTTTTGGAGCGGAGAGCTAAAGATTGCGGCCCTCTTTCAAGAAACGCCTGACGTGAAGACATTTCGGCTTGTCGCAACCGATGGAGGCCCGTTGCCTTTTGACTATCTTCCAGGTCAGTACATGAATTTGAAACTGGAGATCGATGGCAAGCGAATCAACCGTTCCTACACCATTGCTTCATCGCCAACGCGTCGCGACGCATGCGAACTGTCGATCAAACGAGAGTCCAGCGGGATCGCTTCTCGTTTCCTACACGACGAATTGAATGTTGGGGATACGCTCAACGTATCTGCGCCGGCTGGCAAGTTTGTGTTCACCGGGGAGTCATCTGCAAACGTGTTCTTGATTGCTGGTGGCGTGGGTATTACACCGTTGATGTCTATGGTTCGATATCTGACGGATCGAGCGTGGGCTGGCGACATTTACTTTTTGATCGTCGTCAAAAGTGAGCAAGACATTATTTTTCGGGAAGAACTAGAGTGGCTTCGCAAACGGTTTGCCAATCTTCATGTGTGCATTACGCTCACGCGATCCGACTCGAATAGTAAGTGGCGTGGCGAGAGCGGCCGCCCCAGCGGTTCGACGATGAGACGTTTCGTTCCGATGCTCGGAAACATCCCGATTTACCTTTGCGGTCCGGATGCAATGATGGACGCCACGCGTTCGCTCCTCGTCGCCGAGGGGGTTTCTAGCGATCACATCAAGACCGAAGCCTTTGTGTCGCCTGGCGTAGGAGGAATCAGCAGACAAGCAACAGAAGGTATTGATTTGCCAGTGGTGTTGCCCGACAAGGCGGATGCAGATTTGGACAACGCTCGATCCGAGGGAAACGGTACTATGCGATCGATTAATTTTTCTCGGTCCAGGGTGGTCACTGATGTCGAGCCTGATTGCACGCTCCTTGAAGCTGCCGAGGAGTGCTCAATTGAACTGCCTTTCGAGTGTCGATCGGGAGTCTGTGGTCAATGCAAAACGAGGTTGTTAAAGGGCACGGTCAGGATGGACAATCAAGACGCACTCAGTCCGCACGAGCAACGCAACGGTTGGATTCTAGCGTGTCAATCACACGCACAATCCAACATAGTGGTCGACGCTTAGAATGCCATCGGCTTGTCCGATGGTACTTTTTTGCTTCTTCAGGGCTCTAAACTACGGTGTGTTCTGGCCTACGTCACGGGTTGGCTCATCGGTACGCGTGAAGCTGGACAAGCACCGTTTCCAGATCCCACGTGCGGAACTCAGGGAAACAATGGCGGTTGTGACAACGATCACCGCTATTTTAATGTCACGACGGTTCGGTATCGAATTAAGCAGGCACCGTTTGCGGACCAAATTTTTGGTGGAATGCAAAGTGCGATGGGTCCCAACAATCCCCTCGCTTCGTTTCACACCGGTGGAATTCAAACGTGCTTTGGTGACGGATCCGTTCACTTCATTAGCGACGGCACCGAATTGGAAACTCTTAAGAAACTTGCCACCCGCGACGACGGCCAGCCACTCGGAGATTTGGATTTGTAATCCGACTGCTGAAAATTGTCCGAAACGGCTCTGTAACTATTGGTGTCTCGAAGAGAACAGTTGAAATCAAATGCGAGAGGTTTTTCTACGACTCGTTGTATTATTATTTGCCTTCACCCTCTTGGGTTGTGGTGGAGATCCATACGGTCCAACGGGAAAAATCACTGGAAAATTAACCATGGATGGCAAACCGCTGCCTGCGGGGCACGCGGTTTCGTTCATGCAAATGAGCACAGGATTTCTTGCGTTTGGAATGACGGATGCCAAAGGTGACTTTGTGGTTAGTTCGTTTAACAAGGGAAACATGCCGATCGGAAAGTACGACGTCATGATTGCTCCTCCGACCGGCGGTGACGTCTCGAATCTTTCGGCGGAAGAGCGTTTCGAAAATCCGGAATTAACCGCTCCCAAGCAACGAGTCCTCTTTCCCGCGCGGTATCGAGAGACGACCAAGAGCGGATTGCAGTATGAGGTGACGAAGGGTGACAACCATTTCGAAATCGACCTTAAATCCAAGTAATGGCGATCTCCGATCATCTTACGAGGCATTTTCACTTTCCAATCGGAAGCGATGAAGTGGGTCGCATGTGGGTCGCATCTGCCGGACGCGACATACGCCTGCAAGACATCGATCAGAAACATTCCCCCTCGGGCCAGTTGCCTCGTCAGACAGTCGCACTCGGCAAGTGCGACCCACGAATGCCTCGTCAGACAGTCGCACTCGGCAAGGGAGACAGGGCGACCCATTGTTTTATCCATTGGGATCTTCGAGCAATTCTCTAAGTCGGCCTCGGATGGGCTCCGGGTATCGCTGCAGCCAAGTATCGTCGAGTAAACCAACGGAAATCATATCACGGACGTGAACTCGGTCTTTGTCTCGAAATGAATTGAGTTTCATTCGCACGAGTGCCTCGAGCGTGATTGTTCGAAAGTTGTTGGCGGTTGTACTCGGCTCGATGTCAGGGTTGAGATCTGGATCTCCAGGTCGAACCAGTTCGCCAGTCATCACGATATGGATCGCATCGCGTGCCGATCCATTTGGGTCCTCCAGGAACATATGCGATCCCGAGATTTCGCGGTGGAAAAATCCTGCGCGCGTCATCGCTCCCATCAATAGTGGCAGATCCGCTGGGCGAATCAGGACATCTACATCGCGTGTTGTTCGCACGGCTGCTTCGTCCACTTGCGCCACCCAAGCTCGCACCGCATGTCCGCCGACGATCGCATACGGTACGTGGCTCTCCTCGAGGATTTGAACGGTTTTTCGGAGTCGTTCATTGACGCGTTCCACGGCTCGCTCCATCCTGTTCCAAAGTTCTTCGCCGGAATACTTGAATTCGATCATTGGTAAACCCACATTGAACAGCCCTTTGTTGGAATCATTCTAGCCTCCGAATCATCGCTTGTAAAAAATCATTGCTGATGTGGCTGTTTTGCTCCGCAAAACAGTTTGGCGATCATGCGGTTTTGCGGAGCAAAACCTCCACATTTGCAGCACGCCCTTCGCAGAGCCTCAGAGCGTGCCACCCTAAATCGACGCTGTTACGATGCACTACTTGGATTCGTCCTTGTGTCGTATCGATCCGATATCGTGACGGAAGAATCCTTGACCCGTCTTGACTCCTAAGCAATGGCTATCGATGTAAGGC
>JBEBHM010000119.1:0-14991 GCA_040080875.1 Pirellula sp. | reverse complement strand
CCCGCGAACGAGTCAGGCAAATCGAAGCCAAAGCGGTAGCTAAGCTACAAAACCCTGTTCGCGCCAAGATACTCGAAGGTTTCTTGAAGCAGGTCGCATAGCAGAGCAGGTCGGATAGCAGAGTAGAACAATTGTCTCAATCGTTCCCAAAGCATTGTGAAATCCAAAAAATCCGTGTTGCTCAAGGTTTGCTACAAACAACTAGACTAGTCTAGTACCTTGTTTTCAGTAGGGAAACAGGGTGCTAGCCCGGATTCAAACGACTCTGGCTTGCTCCCATACCGGTTGAGCCGTTTTTATTTCAAGGCCTTCAAAAGATCGTTGCGATCATCGGTCCAGAGAACCGGTCTGCCCACTGGGGCCGAAGATGGAGATGTGCCAAGCACCTGTTGCAGAGAATCGCGACTGCGTGAAAGCAGTACCCATTTTGAGGTCAGCGCGCCCGCATTCCCACCATCTTCGCCTTGCACCACCGTGGTTTCAAAGGAATCGCACGTCGCTAGCCCAGCAACAATTCCCTCCAAGTCAAAATAAAGATTGGAGATATGGATGGCGAGCACTCCGTCCTTGGTCAAATGGCGAACGTAGATCTCCATCGCTTCGCGCGTCAACAAATGGACCGGAATCGCATCTCCGCTGAACGCATCGAGCACCAATACATCGAACGCTTGATCTGGCTCCCGCTCAAGCGTTAATCGCGCATCACCCAGCACGGTTTCAATCGTCGCATGCGACTTGCTCAAAAATGTAAAGTACTTGTTCGCGAACTCAATCACTTGCGGGTTGATCTCATAGAACCGAAACGAGTCGCTGGGCTGACCATAGGTTGCCAAGGTGCCTGCCCCAAGTCCGACCACGCCGACATGACGCCCGCGTGTTGACTCATCCCTATCGTTGCGATTGGGCCAGTGATTCTGCAACGCGAGACCGACGCCGGATCGCGATGAGTAGTATGTCGTTGGCTCTGCCTCTAACTCATTCTCTTGAAATTGGGAGCCATGTACGACTCGTCCATGCAGAAGATTGCGTACACGCTGTCCTGTCGAGACGTCGTTCGCAGTCGTGACACTTAGGACTCCGTAAAAGTTGCGTGCAGCCGCAATTTGGCCATTGGATCGAGCGTTCCAAAAGCTAAGCCAGCAAATGGCGAGCACCGGTAAGCCAACGGCAAGTCCCCATTTGACGGAAAGCGGAACCCGATCAGTCCATTGCTCGTTGCTGCGCAGATATGTCTCTAGGAAAACCAGTATGCAAGCGAGCAACGCTAGTTGCCATTCAAAGTAGCCATTGAAAAGGATTGGAGCCAACAATCCAACGAACAGACCTCCGCATGCGCCGCCTGCGGACATCGTCAAATAAAACGCTGTCAATCGCTTGGCCTCTGGGCGGAGTCGCACAAGCTCTCCATGGCAAACCATGCATGCAAAAAACAACCCCGCGAAATGCAATCCCAGCTCAAGCAACAACGGCACCTTGTACTCGATCATCTTGGACAGGTACAACAACAAGAACGAGACCATGGCGAGCAACACGCATAGCCTGCGATGATACCAGCGTTCACTCTCAAAGGTGAGGACAAAACTCAGTAGATAAATCGACAGCGGGATGACCCAAAGGAACGGAATGACCCCTACATCCAAGCAGACTTGATTGGTCGTCGCCAACAACATAGTCGACGGCAACATTGACAAGACAAACCATGAGCCAACTGTTGACGGGTTGATGGCGGCAGCACTGTTCGTATCGACGGATTGAAAATTGCTTGACTTGGATGAGCGACACGAGGAGAAGATAACGACGGCGGAGATTCCGCACGATACCGCGAAAACTACAAATGTGATCGACCAAATCGTCGATTGCTGAGTCGATGAAAACGCGGGCTCAAATACAAACGGAAACGAGAGCAACGCAAGCAACGATCCAACATTGGAAAGCGAATACAGTCGGTGAGGTTGATCGCAAGCTTCGGTTTGTCCGAGCCAAGACTGCAAGAGTGGGCCAGTGGACGACAAAACGAAATAGGGCAAGCCAATCTTAACGATCAAGAGCGATACGATCAGCCAAGTTGGAGAGTCATCACCTTGTGGCTTCCAGTCCTGACTAGGCGTGATCGGCAGCAACAACGCCGCCAAAATCAATACCGCAATGTGCAATAGGACTTGCTTGGAGATGGGCAGGTATTTGTCTAGCAGGTGCGCGTAGGCATAACCGGCGAACAACAAAACTTGAAAGACAAGCATGCAGGCAGTCCAAACGCCTGGGCTGCCGCCGAACCATGGCAGAATGAACTTGGCCATGATCGGTTGGACTTGAAAGAGCAGAAACGCACTGACAAAAATCGTGATTGCGAACAACCCAAGCAGCAGCTGTCTCAAGACTTTGGTCAACATAGGGGATTTGCTCCGGACTCGATCCGCTGCAAAAACGCTTGCCCGCGGCCCTTAAGGCTAACCCGCAAATCTTGCCCAAGCGGAACGGATCCGCAAGTCAGTGGACCAATGTCGTGAGCGGTAATCCGATGTTACGGTTTGTACCGGTCGCGCCGCATGGGAGGCTCTCCCACTTTCCAATGTCGAAGTGGGTCGCATGTGGGTCGCATGTGGGTCGCATGTGGGTCGAAGTGGGTCGCATCTGCCGGATGCGACCGATACGTACAAATTCCACGTTGCGATAGTCGCACTCGGCAAGAGCGACCCACGACATTGTCGCACTTGGCAAGTGCGACCCACGAACAGTCGCGTTACCGGGTTACGATCGGGTTTTCGCCACCGGCCTGAGGAGAGAGGCGAAAAAGCAGTTTTTCGATTTCTAGGTGGGCCTTTTCCGTTGCCGAAACGACTAGTAGCTGTCCAATTGAAATGACGTGGCATGCCCCGCCATTGGAAAGCCAAATCTCTGGCTGGATGGCTTGTTCCATCGTTTCGATGATCGCTGCGATATGCTTGCTGTCGGATTGAACGAAGCCCATGTCGTAATAGCGAATTACGGGTCGAGCCAACGCAGTATCCATCGATGTAATGTCGACGGAATCTTCTTGCACGATGTAGGTGAGTTGATGCGGTTCTAAAACGCGTCGCAACAATTCTCGCGCTGGCCCAGTCCCTTTGAAGTCGATGGCTTCCTCGATGCTTATGCCTTCGTTCTCGAGCGACTTGAGATCTAACTCAATTTGGATTTCCCACATGTCCGAAATGAATTTAACAAATTCACTGAGAGGCATCGATTCCAATTTGAGGTCCTTTGGCTCGTTGAGGCGCGCACGCAGCGATTCCGAGGCTTCACATCTCGCCTTACCGTTTCGTAGCCAATGGGGCGCAGGTCCATCAGGTCGTTTCCATGTGATCGGGTTCTTTGAGAGATCCTCAAGTATCTTGCTCCGAGAAACCAATGGGTTATCGGGCATGCCCATTCCTCCGCCGGCCATTCCTCCGCCGGCCATTCCTCCGCCGCCCATACCGCCCATGCCGCCCATTTGCCCGTAGACAATCCATGGAAGACCAATGAACAGCAACAGTGCTGGCACAAGATGCCTCACGAAGCCAACTGTGACCGCCAACGATGATCGATTCATTTTCCGGTTCCTGTAACGTTGAAGATGAGCGCCTGCAAAGGCGTGAAGGGTTTGAGTTAGTTGTTTGGAAGAGTGGTTGCGACGCGCGCAAACAATTTTTCCAATTGGATATGCATGGATTCGGTCGCTCGAATTACCAATACCGATTCGACCACCGCGACGGAAGACGCACCGCCATTGTGTTTCCATGCATCTGGTTCAATCATGGTTTCGACTGCATGAACCAGAGCAGCCAAGTCGCGACTGTCGGACATCGCATAGGCCAAGTCGTAATAGCGGAGGACTGGGTGCTGTTTCACATAGTCTGTCGAGGCAATTTCGATATTCGCATCATGGACGATGTAATCCAGGTCTAGTTGGTCACACACTCGACGCAAAACGTCTCTCACGCTGCCCGTTCCGGTGATGGAGATCGTTTGCGTCGGATCAAAGGGCGTTTCCGTCAGGCTGTTGCGATTGATATCGATTGGGATTGCAGCCTCCTCTTGGATTGCGACCAGAAATTCTTGCATCGGCATGTTTTGGCCGCTCAGATTGGCTGGTTTCAAAAGCCTCTGCCGCACTTCATCCGCCGGATCCGGAGCAATCTTGAACGGGCGAGCGGTTCTACGAGCTGGAGTTCGATCGGTCGGTGCCTGAATTGCATTGCCTTGGTCTGAGTTGGGGTCGTCGTACTTCTCGGTCATGAGACTGGAATAAGTCGAGGATCTTGAGTTGGTAATCCATGGTCCCATCCAGCTTGCAATCAAGGTGAGAGTAGCCACACATGCGAAGATTCCTGTCGCCACTCCTAAGGCCACCCGTTCTTTTTGTGCGGATGTTTTTGCGGTTCGATTTAGCGATGGAGGGAGTGGATAAGTCGTCGGACGCTGAACGTGTGCCAGGCACTCTTCAAACAATGTCGCTACCATCGCCGCCGAGCCGTAGCGATCATCTGGTGCCTTGGACATGAGCTTGTCGACAATATTGATCAGCCACACAGGTAACTGCGGATTGATTTCTCGAATGGACGGTGGCTCTGCGTCGGTAATCTTTCGAAGGACGCCATACGCGGTTTCCGCTCGGAACGGTGGTCGGCCTGTGCACATCGCGTACAGCATGCTTCCAAGGCTAAACAAATCACTTCGCGAATCGATGGAATCCCCGCGTGCCTGCTCAGGGGACATGTATTGCGGAGTTCCCGCATGATACCCTGTGTTGGTCAGACTTGCGTCATCCGCGGAGCGAGCGAGTCCAAAGTCGGTGATCAGTGAACGCTCCACTCCTTGTTCTAGGAGAATATTCGATGGTTTGATGTCGCGATGAACGAGCCCTTGGGCGTGAGCTGCTTGCAACCCTGATGAAACCTGCATGCCGATCCTAAGGATTTCGCAAAGCTCCAAAGCTCCTTCACGGTCAATTCTGGCTTGAAGCGATTCGCCCGCAACGAAGTGCATCACTAGGAATGGTGACTCGCCGTCCGACTCGACGTTGTAAATTGGCACGACATGCTCATGGACAACAGCGGCAGCCGCTTTTGCTTCTCGAGAAAAGCGTTGGCGAGCGGCTCCGTTGCCCGCTAAGTACGGAGCGAGAACTTTGATTGCCACCGGACGGTTCAATTCGGTGTCAATGGCTTTGAAGACAATCCCCATCCCACCCGATCCGATCAATCGCTCGACTTCATATCGGCCTATCCTACCAAGCATTTCGGGATGAGATGCCGGAGCGAGCAATTGCTGAGCCATCGACTCCGCCCATGCGCGGCTGCGATGAACCGCTGAGACTCCCGAACTCGAATTTGCGTCGTGGCGAGCGCGGAATGCACTTGAGCTATCATGACCGGTGAGCATTTGATTCGCTCGCTTCCATTCCTGGTCGGTTGCAGCCAGCACTTCAAGTCGTCGTCGACACTTCTCACACTTCTCGACGCATTCGAGAGCCATTTCCGTCCTCGGACCCAAATGCTCGCCGCTCAATATTTCCAACAGCAATTCATCGCTGCAATCGTGTTGCTCGAGCCGCATTATTTCTCCTCAAACTGCTGAATCAATTGCTTGAGTCGATTCATCACACGGCATCGACCAAAGTAGATATTGCCAGATCTTACACCCAGTTGGTTGGCCACTTCTTCAATCGGTTGGCCTTCGACATGGGTAAGCCAGAACGCTTGCCAAGTCTTGACTGCAACCGACTCGCGAACTTGCTCGGCAGCCCACAGAAAGACTTCACGCTCATACTCCAGGTCCAAATCGGACGAGAGGCTGTTTTGATCAACTAGGTTTTCCAACGTTGCAACGCCAGACGATTCCGATTGAGCAAAAGGACGAGTTGCACGCCTGGTCAGCAGGTTGACGGTTTCGTTCTTGGCAATGCGTTGCAGCCAAGCCCGGAAGCTGCCTCGATCCTGCCTGTCTAACCAGTGAGATACGGAGCGAGCGACTCGTAGCATCACTTCTTGAACGACGTTATCCGCATCGGCTGGTTGCAATCCCAATCGCGTGGCAACACGAGACACTACGGGCGAGTAGATGCCTACAAACTCATCCCAGGCCGTGACATCGGCGGAGTCTTGCAGTCGCAGAATCAAACTGGCGCGTGTTTCAGGATGGCTAGGAGGCATGAGATTTAAGCCGCAAAAAAATAGGTATTTAATATGATGACGCAGTCGGCGCGCAATTTCTTGCGCGACAAAAAGTATTTTTCCAAAAACAATGGAAACTAAGGTCCGAACGGAGGCTCGTCCCCGTCGGACCTCGCTCTGGCGTACTAAAAGCACTGGAATTCAAAGCTGTACAACACAACTTGTCCTGCGGTTCGTTAGGCTTCGAGCTACGTAAGCAATCCTTCACGCCGTCGCCCTTACTTCGTACCTCCCAACGGTATGCTGCATGCAGATCCAGCGATTTCCTTTACGGAGTTATTGCCATGCAGGTCGCGTTTGTGTGTGCGTGGGATATACTCCATCCAAGGATTTCGACCGAAAAAAATGCGAGGCTACTCTTATGGTTTCCAAGGTACAAAAGTGGGGTAATAGCCAGGGATTGAGACTTCCGAAGCATATATTGGCAACCGCTGATATTGCGGTAGGTGATAGTGTTGAAGTCACTACGCACGAAGGGCGAATTGTGATTACGAAAGTCGCAAAACGAAAATTCGATCTAGCCGAAATGGTCGCCCAAATGCCTCGCAAGTACCAAGTTGTAGAGGACTCTTTCGGCAATCCAGTTGGTAAGGAAGTTTGGTAAATGGCGATTTATGTTCCTCAAAAAGGGGACTTCGTGGCCCTCACATTCGATCTACAATCGGGCCACGAGCAAAAAGGGCGTAGTCATGCGCTGGTGATCAGCAACGACTTATTCAATAAGCACACAGGACTTGCAATTGTTTGTTCTGTCACCAATACAAATCGTCAGAATCCATTTCATTTGGCCGTTCCTCAAACATCAGCGTTGAGCGGATACGTGATGGTCGACCAAGTCAAATCGGTCGACTTTCGAGCTAGGAAAGCCAAGTTCATAGAAGCCGCATCCGCAGAACTGCTGGACGACGTCCTCGAAGTTTTAGATGTTTGCACCAAGTAGTGTTGGTATCAACGAATTTGGTACGGATTGGAGCTGGGCTGATAGCGCTGCCAAGCTCCGCCATTGCCGGCTGTGCTGGGCTGTTGATAAGGGTAACCGGCGGTTTGCCCTGATCCATAGCTGCCGATGCCAGGGTATAAAGACGAGGAAGCCGTGTTGGGTGTGTTGTAGCCAAACGAGTTGTACCACGGCGCGGCTGCGCTATTGGTGTTGGGCGTATTGGTGTTGGGCGTATAGGTGTTGGGCGTATAGGTGTTGGGGTTGAACGTGCTTGGAGCTGAGCCGTTGTTGTATGGATATTGACCGCTCGCGTTGTTGGGTTGGCTGTTGTTCAGTTGACCATTCCATTGGTTCTGCTGATTCTGGCCCGCATAGCCATAACCTGGTTGGCTGTGTCCGTTGTTGTACGTGCTGTTGTTGCCCGGCACTTGGGCCATGTACGCCGATTGCGAACCGTACGGACTCTGTAGCCCGCCAGGTTGATTGGCTCCATAAGGTTGATTGGCTATGTAAGGCGGGTTCGCCGCATACGGTTGATTGATACCATTCGTCGATGGCAATGAGTATTGCTGAGCGTAATTCGGTTGCCCATATTGGTGGTTATAGCTGGGCTGGCTGTATCCGAGTTGGTTGTAACCGGGCTGTCCATATACGGGTTGTTGGCCGTACAGATTGGTAGAATAGTTGGCTGGTTGTCCGTACGCGGAGGCTGTTGGACTCGTCGAGGCTCCGTACGCCGAATTCAATGGTACCGGTGCCCAACCCGTTCCGGTATTGATCGGACCTTGACTTTGCGAATGCGTTAGAAGCGATGCCAAATGGGCTGCTGCCCATTCTTTATAAGTTTCCAGCGAGGGATAGGAGAGACCGGAAGGAATTTGATCGTATCCCGCGACAGGCTTGGTTTGATTCCCCGTGAAGAGGCTAGTGAACAACGCAGGTTGCAATCCGAGCAATCCCAACACCAAGAACCCTATCTCGGCCCAATAAAAGCGTGTTTGCCGTTTCTGGCGTAGGTAAGTTGCCATCGCTGTGAGTCCTTCCAACTCGCTTGCGACTCGATCGTTAAGGTGCAGACTCGCCCAAAACTCTCTGTGCTCGATCAAGCGAGGCGATGCTACACGATTCGTTTCCAAAAAATATAGGTCAATCTGAACCGCGATTTAGGTATCTGCAGTGCGAGGCCAATCAAAATGTCCGTACAATGCTGGCCTTATGAACTCCAATCAAATTTCGACGATCGATCGCGATACCATTGTCGCAGAGTATTTTGACAAGCTTCTCTATCCTCCCTATCCTGTCCAAGAAGAAGCGATTTTCGCTTGGTTTTCTTCCGACGAAGGTGTGATCGTTTGTGCCCCCACGGGCACGGGAAAGACGCTCATCGCGGAAGCCGCGATTTACGAAGCCCTGCGGACCGGCAAGCAGTGTTATTACACAACGCCCCTCATTGCGCTCACCGATCAGAAGCTTGCCGAGATACAACAAGCCGCTGTCCGATGGGGATTTCCGATGACAAGTGTCGGTTTGATCACTGGAAATCGCCGTGTCAACCCGGATGCGCCGGTGCTGGTCGTCGTGGCGGAAATCCTGCTCAATCGCCTCATGCAAGATCGAGAGTCGTTTGACTCGGTATCCTCGGTGGTGATGGATGAGTTTCATTCCTTCAATGATCCCGAGCGCGGAATCGTTTGGGAATTGAGCCTGGGAATGCTGCCTCGCAAGACCCGAATCATGCTCCTTTCCGCCACCATTGGAAACAGTGTTGAGTTTTGTTCGTGGCTGATGCGAGCCCACGGACGCAATCTCGAACTGGTTCAAAGCACGGACCGCAAAGTTCCGCTCCAATTCGAATGGGTGGATGATGCATTTCTCGATGAGCACTTAGAACGGATCGCGGAAGGGGATGAAGCAAAACGTCGAACTCCGGGTTTGGTGTTTTGTTTTAATCGGGATCAATGCTGGCAAGTTGCTGAATTGCTCAAGGGCAAGCGTCTGATCGACAAGGAACGCCAAGCCATTCTCACGAAGCGTTTGGAAGCCTTTGATTTTAGCCACGGGGCGGGGCCAAAGCTCAAGCAAGTCTTGATCCGCGGTGTTGGAGTTCACCATGCAGGTTTGATGCCGCGCTACCGTCGCATCGTCGAACAACTCTTTCAGGAGAAACTGCTGAGCGTCACTGTCTGTACCGAGACACTCTCCGCAGGAATTAACTTGCCCGCCCGAAGCGTGATTCTACCCAGCATGGTCAAAGGTCCTTTTGGAAAAAAGAAAATCATCGAGCCGAGTTCTGCCCAACAAATCTTTGGGCGAGCCGGCAGACCGCAGTTCGATTCCCAAGGCTTCGTCTACGTCTTGGCGCATGAGGACGACGTCAAACACTTGCGTTGGAAAAAACAATACGACTTGATCCCGGAGGATACCAAGGATCCGAATTTATTGCGCGCAAAAAAACAACTCAAAAAGAAGATGCCCACGCGCCGTACGGGCGAAACCTATTGGTCCAAAGAACAATTCGAAAAGCTTTGCTTGGCGCCAGCTGCTAAATTGATCAGCAAAGGATTGTTGCCATGGAGGTTGCTCGCCTACGTGTTGCTGAACAATTCCAACGTGCAGCCGTTGCGTGAATTGGTTGGCAAGCGACTCCTGCCCAACAACGATATCGCTCAAGCTCAACGCGAATTGAATCAGATGCTGATTACTCTTTGGACGGCTGGCTTTGTCAATTTGTTTCCCAAGCCTTTACCAGCCCCCGAGGCTCCCAAAAAGGACCTCGTTCAAAAAGAAAAACTGGATGGATTTCCAGAACGCAAACCGTGGATCGCTTATTCGGCATCCGGCTCAAGCGATACGAAAGCGGAATTGGAGGAGGATGAGAGCGCCAGCGACGACGACGACACCGTGCAGGCCGAGATTGCACAGTTGATCGCGAACGAGCAAGCAGGACGTGGATACGACCTGGACAACTATCGGCCCGAACGCGCGGAGCCGACCGACCGGCTTGAATTGGTCGCGGAATTGAGGAGTGTCAATCCGCTCTATGGGCTATTCATGATCCACTTGCTGCAGTTTGCGAACGAAGCCGAACGTGTGCAAGCGATCGAAAGCGTCCTTGAGTTACCGGCCAACATTTCAAAATTGGTTCAAGTGCCGCTTCACGAGGAACTGCCGTTTGGGCCGTTGGCGACCGAGGTGCTGCACCCAAAGCTCTTGGAATTGGGGTTGGCAGGCGTACAAGAGTTGACGGGAGCGAATCCAGATGACGATGACGAAAGCCCCGATCTCGAGACTCTCGCAGCGAATGCGGGTGGCACGTCGCGGAGTCGGTATGGTGGAGACCGGTTCGGTGCCCCACCCCCGCGTCCGATTCCCTTGGCGGAAAAAATGCGTCGCCTTTTCAACTATGATTTCCCTCGCGTTCACGACTTGTACACGCGCGGTGTCTGGGTCGTGGGAGAGCTCTTGGAATTCAATTGCGAGTTTCATAAATACATCGCCGCAAGAGGATTTCAAAAGCAGGAAGGAATATTGTTTCGACACGTCCTCCGTTTCATTCTGCTGGCGCAAGAGATCAGCAACGTTGCTCCTGAAAACAGCGAAGCAGAAACTTGGGAACAACCCTGGGATAGCCTGATCCAACGGCTCACCGACTGCTGCCGAATTGTCGATCCCGAAAGCACCGACGAAGTACTCCAGGATGATCGATCAGAGTAGAGCAATTGTCCCAATTGCTTCCGAAACCAGAGTAGAACAATTGTCCCAATTGTTCCGAGATTAAGTAGCACAATTGTTCCAATTGTTTCTAAATCCGACCGGCCATTGTCCAACTGATTCGGAAACGATTGGAACAATCGTTTTACAATCCGCCCATTGTGCGTTCCGTGCGAAGACGCTCGGACTCCAGATAGTATTCGCCATGCGCGAGTAGACTGGCAGCTGCTCGATCGAGCACTACGGTCACTTGCGGATGCAACTGCAATGCGCTGGCTGGCACCGATGCCGTCACTGGTCCCTCAACGGTATTCCTAATGGCTCTTGCTTTTGCATCACCAGTCGCCATCAGCAAGATCGATCGACTGTCGAGAATCGTACCAATACCCATGGTCAAGGCAGTCTTGGGCACTTGCTCTAGGTTTGCGAAGTATCTGGCGTTGTCCACTCGCGTTTTTTGCGCGAGCGCTTTGACCCTGGTGCGCGAGCCCAATGAGGAACCTGGTTCGTTGAATCCGATGTGCCCATCGGCCCCGATCCCTAATATTTGCAAGTCGATGCCTCCGGCTTGGTCGATCATCGATTCAAATTCGCGCGCGCTCGTTTCCAGATCCACGCGGTGGGTCTTAGGAACATGTGTGCGGGTCGGGTCGATGTCAATGTGTCGAAAGAGATTTTCGCGCATGTAGAAGTGATAACTTTGCTCTTCGGTTGGAGCTATTCCTATATACTCATCCAAATTGAACGTCTGCACGGTCTGAAATGAAATCTCACCCGTCGAGCACCGACGGATCAGCTCGCGATATAGCCCGAGCGGTGTTCCCCCGGTAGCCAGTCCTAAGACAACTTGCTCGTTTCGCTTTCGTCTACTGGACAGGAGGTTGGAAACAACATCGGCACAAAACACACTTACCGCTTCGGATGAATCAAGAATAACAACTCGCAAGTGAAGGTTCCTAGTTCGCCATGTCCAATTGTAAACCGACGTTCTGCAGAGTTTAACTGACGATTCAAAGGTTTGGGAGAGCCGACCGGCGCTCGACAGGGGCTTTGAGTGTCATTGTGTAAAATCGACCTGGTGAATACGTTGGGAACAGATCCTGCGAGATCTTGCAACTTTTGTGGCAAGTCTTTCGCAGGCATTGTGTTGAGCCTGAGGCGCTAGCCGAATTTCTGCAACGTGGCGTGGCTCGGCTAGCGCCTCAGGCTCAACACTCAACCAACGAAAACGTTGATTCAAAGGTGAAAGATCTCCTAACGCCTCAGGCACAACAACGTGAGTGATTTTGTTATTTTGAAAACGGGAAGATCTCCTTTGGAACATCTCGACAGCCGCACCCACATTCGCAGCAGAAACAAAGTATGAAAATTTGGTTTATTTCCGATACCCACAACAAACACCGGCTGCTTCAAATCCCTGGCGGACTGGACGCAGTCATTCACTGTGGAGATGAGTCGGAAGCAGGCAATGCCGAGTTCAACGAGCCTGAGGCAAGGCGTTTTTTTGAGTGGTTTTCACAACTTGAAATTCCCACCAAAATCTTTGTGCCAGGGAATCACTCCACCGCCATAGAAAAGGGGCTTGTTCGCGCGAGCGAATACCCGGCAATCCAATTCCTAATCCACGATCAGTTAGAATGGAACGGACTGAAAATTTTTGGTTCTCCCTACACGCCCAAGTTCTTTGAGTGGGCATACATGAAACCACGCCCGGACTTGGACGCTGTTTGGCAATCCATTCCCTCAGACATTGATATACTGATTACGCACGGGCCACCCAAAGGTGTATGCGATATGACGTGTGACATGGATTCCGGCGAGCCGATCCACGTTGGCTCGCAGTCGCTGATGCGTCATGTCGAACAACGCATCCGGCCCAGAATTCATGCCTTCGGTCACATTCATGACGAAAGCAAGTTCAAAAACTTTGGTTCCATCAAGTTGGGGGAAACGATGTTTATCAACTGCTCTTGCTGTGATGTGGCGAATCGACTGAAACACCATGGCATAGTTATCGAACTGCCAACAACCGACCCGTCGAGAGGGGAATAGCGAAATGCAAAATGCAATTGGCGCAGTGCGAATTACAAAACGCGAATCCAACTTGGTGCATCGCCAATGTGCGACGATCCGACGGATAACGATGACTGTTGTCGTCGGTAGCCTTTGGTCGGCCCTGGTGCCGGCACTTGGTTTGGCACAGACTGTCGCCGGAGTCAACTCGCTCAAGCCACTAGCTCGCGCCGTGGATCTCAACGTGGGTGAATCGACCGAAGTGGTTCTCAGCAACGGGGGCATGTCTTCAGTCAAATTGCTAGAACTAAATGAATCACGCGATGCTGTCTGTTTTGCCGTACGCACCGCGAAGGTAATTGTCGAAATCGATGGACAGAAATTGGAATTGATTTCCGGCAACTATCAATTGCCAAAAGCACTAGGGGGCGTACAAGCCGATTGCCCGATTACGAAAGGGTACAACCAGAACGGAGATCCGACTTTCTGGGGGCTAGACAAGGATGCGAGGATTCGGTTGTGGCCCGCAGGTTCACCGCTCATCGAACCAGGCACATTTATCTATCCTGCAGAGCAAAAGTGGTTTGCTTCGAATACGCAGATGGCTAATGAACCTGTGTATGTCGACGGCGGTGAAAAACCTGGCAAGCGATCGATCTACTATCACAGCGGTCTTGACATAGGCGGTTCGGAGGGGCTTGTGCCAGTGGTTGCCGCAACGGACGCGCTGGTGGTCTCGGTCGGAACGCAAGTGCTCGACGGACACAAACAGGGGACTCCCGTTTCAGAGCGTTACGACGTGGTGTATCTCTTGGATGGTCGCGGATGGTACTATCGTTACAGTCACTTCAAAGAAATCGACAAGTCGGTGATGTTGGGCCGCGTACTCAAAATGGGAGATAAGCTAGGCGTACTTGGAAAGGAGGGGGGAAGTGGAGGTTGGTCCCACTTGCACTTCGAGATTAAGAGCAAACAGCCATCGGGCAAATGGGGAACCGAAGAGGGATATGCATATCTCTGGGAAGCCTACCAACGGCAAGCAAAACCCTCCATCATCGCCGTCGCTCGTCCTCATCAACTGGCACAAGTGGGAGACACGGTGACTTTGGACGCTTCGAAATCATGGTGCAAGTCGGGGCAAGCGATGCGTTTCGCTTGGCAGTTTGGCGACGGTTCAACGGCCAGCGAGGCAATTGTAAGGCGGACTTATTCAAAACCCGGGAAATTCAGTGAAGTGGTCCGAGTGACCGACGATGCAGGAAACGTCTCGTTCGATTTTGCAAATGTTTATGTGTTTGATCCGGCAAACCCAACCGCTCAGTTGCCCTCGATCCATGCGAACTACTATCCCACCAATGGGATCCGTGTCGGAGATGAAGTGACATTCAAAGTCCGATCTTTCGGAAATCGACATGGCAAAGAGATTTGGGATTTCGGTGACGGCAGTCCTCGCGTAGAAGCTCAGTCGGATGGCAACCTCGTCTCGTTAGCGCCCGATGGATATGCGGTTACACAACATCGTTTTTCGAAGCCGGGCGACTATTTGGTAGGCGTCCATCGCATCAATGAGTATCTCATCCGTGCGGAGACACATTTGCACGTCCATGTCGAGGGTGAATCGTCGGTCTCTCTACCGAATCAAATGATTCGAGAGAATGCGTGGAAAGCGCTCGCGCCGTATTTCACACCACCTGATCATTTGGGCAATGCAACCAAGGACTATCGGTCTCCTCTCAAGTTTGAGGATGGTCGGATCGTGAAAACAAAAGAGGAATGGATAGCGCGACGCCAAGAGATCCACCGATTCTGGAGTGAGAGTTTAGGACAATGGCCCCCATTGATCACGCAACCTAAGGTGGAAATCCTCGAATCAACTCGTCGTGACAACATTCAGCAGATCAAGATTCGGTTTCTCTGGACTCCCACAGAGCAGACGGTTGGCTATTTGCTCATTCCGGAGGGGAGCGGAAGACGCCCTGCGGTGGTTACAGTGTACTACGAGCCCGAGACGGCCATCGGATTGAAAGGTGAGGATCGGGATTTTGCATTGCAATTGGCCAAACGCGGATTTGTCGCGTTATCGATCGGTACAACGGAGGCAACCGAAGCCAAAACGTTTGCGTTGTATTACCC
>JBEBHM010000118.1:0-14998 GCA_040080875.1 Pirellula sp. | reverse complement strand
GCCTGATTCGGATTTCACGAACTCCTCGTACGCCTTCTGCATGCTCGATAGAAGAACAGCCTCGTTCGACGGATCGATTTCTGGCATGAACCCATCTAGCCCAAACGTAACTACCATCATCCCCGCCTGGATGAATGGCATGAACTCCTGCATGTTGTCGCTGTCCCCAATATCAAGTCCATGGAGAAGGGGCGTTCCGGCAGGTGCAATCATGACACAGGCTCGGCTTCCAATCGCCAAATCCGCCGGTGGCTCGTAAACGCGAATCCGCATTTGCCGCTTGCTATAACCGACAAACGATACTTCATAAACCGAGATATCGGTGCCGGAAAATTTTTTCGGTGACGGCAACTCCGGTAATTTGAGTGTCGTGCTGGGCCCGATCGTCGCATCGCGACCTGAACGTGTATTAACATCCTCCAAAGTGCTGTTGGGCAGTCCTGCGGTCGATGTGTTGGACTGGACGCTGTGCGAATCGTCCAATGGCATCCTCGGCTCATTGGTCCGTTGGTCATTTTGCGTAGTGGATTGCGTCAACGTGATCAAGGCATCTCGCCCGAGCTTGATCGCAACCACAGCGACAATGACAACCAGCGATACGATAGAAAGTATCAAAATACCCGTAAGTACTCGAATTAAGCTCTTTCCGGAGGACTGCGGATGCGATCTTTTTGGTTTGGCCGAATTGGGGTTCGAATGCGACTGGTACTTGGAAGCGTCTCGCGCCGATCTTGAACGAGGCGACGAGGAATTATGCTCACATGAAGGCAATAGGGGCTCCTCTTGCCCGAACGAATCCGAAGTATCGTCCTCCAGGTCTTCGTAGTCTGCTTCATCTGGTTCCAACGGGGCGACCCGCGACGCGACGACAAACATCAGGTTTTGGCAACTCGGACATCGCACATTCTTGCCGATGACACTTGCCGGAATCCGTAGACGCCGATTGCACTTTCCGCAGCGAATCGTTTTCGAGTTGTTTTCGGTAGACATGAGATAATCAATGTACATGGAGCTGACGCAATCGCGCCAACCCGTCCAGGAGCGATCGATGCTTTCCGTTGCCCGCGATCAACCCCGCATTTGGAAATGCGTGTTCATCGCGATCAGAAAACTGATTCCAGACTATTCCATGCACGTTGCTTTTTGCAAGAAGCATTTGGACGATTTCAAGACCGTTCACTGGCATCCTTTCGCGTCGAGAATTCCCCATCAGCTTCTCGACTTCGGAAGGGGGATGGTTGATGGTCGGTGACGCGCCACCCTCGATTGGACCACTATCGGAAACGTTTGATTTCTGCCAACTCTGCATCATCGGATAGGTCCAATTCGAGACGATTCCCATCTTCGAAGCCGCTTTGAGGTCAGGCTGCAGTTGCGCCGGTCCTGACACTTGAATTAACAGTGGCAAACCGAGAATGTTCCAGTGATCAAGCAAATCCGAAACGTCGACCAAATCCCGAGGCATGGATCCGCCAGGCCAATAATTGAAATTCAATTCCAACCCTAGGCCCGACAACCCAAGGTCCGCTCGAATGAGTGCATCCGCGAAATGGAGCGGGCTGATCCCGTCGACTTTCTGGCCGAGATATTCTGCCCATGGCGTATCGATGGACAATATGACCGGCGTTTTCGGATCGCAGCGGCGCACGGCTTGAATCACTCCCACTGCCAAATGCAGAACCTGCTCGTCGCTGATCCCCAATTGATTAGGTGCATTCAACCCAGCCGCAGCCGACCACAAGTGAACTTGTCCGCGATAACGTTCCACCATCTGAATCGCATGTTGGCAGGCAGCGTCGTAAAGGGATTCGAAATCGCTAAACAAATACAGCCAGTTGGGGATCGCGTGGGCTTGGAGATTGATCAGCGGGCCTGCAAAAATGCGCATCGAGTGCTTGCGAGCCCAATTTAGCTGAGCGTCGATCGCCGAAAGCGAAGCATTCTTGGAATCGGACTCAATTTGCCCCATATCCATCGAGACTTGAACCGTGTTGATTGCCGGCAGCACTGAATCGACGTCCTGGCTCCAATTTGGACTTGGGCTCAGCTTGATCCCCAAAAGCGTGCTAAGTTGTTTCTCGGCCATATGTCGAGCTTGCAAGGATTGCGAAATAAAGGCCCTCGAAAGCGGCTTGGATGCGCTGATCGCCAAATCGATCGCCGATTGTGCGAAAACGACGCATCTGTCGGCATCGTCGGCCGTCAGCAATGCTTGAACAAATGCCGTTAACGCGCGATCCATCAAGGAAGTAAACGATTCCGGTAGCTTTAATCCCAGGCGTTGCCAATCCATGCCACGCCCGCGAATCCTATGAATCGTTCCCCTCGCCAACTCAATCGGCAACCAATAAGGTGTATCCTGGCATCGTAACGATGCCGTCGAAAGCATGATCGGACCGTATTCGTCCGTCGGCCACACGATCGATAGCTTGCCCGACTCCGAAACATCTCGCTCGATGACGAGGCAGTCGTTGTCCATTCGATTCCGACTCGCCCAAGGAATACCCTCGAGACCGGAGACAAACGCGGTACTCCAAATCTGTGAGTCGTAGCTTTGAGCATTTGGAACTCGAAATCGGAGCTGGCCCATGCATTTCTCTATCGGATTACAATCTTGGAACGTGACCGAGTTTCTTGAGGATGGGAAGTTTACTCGATGATCCGATTTGCAGCAATTTGATATAGTAAGGCGAGCGGCAGGACGAATTCTACCGATCTTAACCCGTTGCGTGAGCGAGGGACCATAAGCAAGGTTCCTAACTTACGTGCCGGGTTGGGAAAATCCATTCTGCCAGCGCTAAAACAAGAATTCGTTTCTGGAGCCTAACACAAAATGCAACGCAGAGAACTTCGTTTTGCCAAACTTGCAGATATCTCGAGTGATATCGACCAATTGCTAACGAAAGGCTACCAACGGACGGGAAAATGGGATTTGTCACAGATATGTGAACACTTGGCCGACTGGATGATTTTTCCCATCGACGGTTTCCCAAAAGCACCCCTGTTTGTAGCTTGCATACTGGGTGTCATGAGAGTAACCCTCGGAAAATCTTTATTCAAGAAATTCGTCCGGGATCAACGCATGTCTGTTAACCAACCGACAGATCCAGCCACGGTGCATAACTCAACGCAGGACTCTCAGGCTTCCATCGATCGTTTGCGCAAAGCAATCGACCGGCTCGCATCCCATCGCGGTCCCATCCACCCGTCACCGCTCTTTGGCAAAATGAACTATGACGAACTGGTCAGCCTTCAGCTAGCACACTGCGCCCATCATTTGAGCTTCCTAGTCCCCAATGGCTAGGAAGACTTGATGTGGGTGACTTGTACCTGGCTCTGGGCTGATGTTTTTTTGAGTTTTGAGTCTGATCGATGGTATAGGCTACAGCTCGGGCAAGAGCCAGGGTTTGCGGTATTCTGCCCGACTGCGGAACTGATTCGCTTCGGCATCGCCAACAAACGACTCGGTGATTGGATCGAGCGTCAGCATTCGACCAACACGTGCTGATATGTTCCCTGCATGGCACAAAACGGACGCAGGGTGGCCGACGGTTTCGAGATCGCAGTACGGTTTCTTCCTCGACTTGATGCAATCCACGAAGTTTTGCACATGCATTTTTTCATGGCTATCCCCCTCGCCCTTGCCAAGCTGTTCGCCTCCCTTTCCATAGGCCATCCATCGTTCGTTGCCGATGACTAGATAACCCAGATCACCGAATACGGCCGATCCCTCGGACTCTCCCAAATAGTGATAGGGGGCCCAGATGCGCATCTCGTATGTCAGTAGCTTTGTTTTTTTGCCCGATCCAAATTGGAAGTTGGTTTGCATGGTGTCGGGGAATTCCTGGGCATCATCAAAATGCCATTTCCCGCCGTTAGAAAAGACCGTCGCAGGAAGCCCAATCGGCCCGTCCCCTTGTGCCTCGCTGCCGCTATTGAGCAACGCGACGGCCATGTCTAGTCGATGCACTCCATCATTACCCAGGTCCCCCGTACCAAAATCGTAGAGCCAGCGCCAGCGACCATGGAATCGATTGATATTAAAGGGACGTTTCGGTGCCGGTCCGATCCACATATCGTAGTCAACACCTGGAGGTGGGTCCGAATCTGCCGGAAAACCAATGGCACCTTGTTTGGTACTTTCCCAAGCTTTGGCAACATGGATTCGTCCAAGTTTGCCACCTCGGACAAACTCTATGGCGGATTGCAATCGATGCGTGGATCGATGTTGAGAACCCATTTGGATGATACGACCGTGCTTTCGCATGGCTGCAACCATGCGCATGCCTTCCACGATATTGTGGCTATCGGGCTTTTCGACATAGACATCTTTGCCTGCTTGACAAGCCAAGATCGTGGGTATCGCATGCCAATGATCCGGGGTTCCAATGACGATTGCGTCGATGGATTTGTCGTCGATGAGTTTTCGAAAATCTCGCTCGCTCCGGGGTTCGCGACCTTGAAGCTTAGCCGCGGCATTCAGACCAGGTCCCAATCGGCTTGGATCTAAGTCTGCGATAGCGACCACCTCTACGGATGGATTTGCAGCAAACGAGTTGATCAGCGACAGTGCCCGACCACCGGCCCCGATGTGCCCGATTCGGATTCTCTCGCTGGCTGTTGCTTTGCCAGCGGCGCCAGCCACCGATGGTATAGCGTATACAGCAGACATTGCGGTCGCGGCTTGCGTCAGAAACTTGCGGCGTAGCTGATGGGTCATCGATACTCCTCTCCCGGAATAAAAGTCAAAAACATCCTCATAGTTTATCGCTTTCGTCCGCCTCGGAGATGCGGACCTACGTGCTTCGCAAACGACGAAACACCTGCTCGACAGCATCCTTCAGGATGGAACTGTCGTTGGAGTAGACCACCAAACGGGCACCCTGCTGCTTTGTCCGCAACGCTTGTTCCGCTTTTCCAAACCAACACCCAGCCGCAATATGATAACGATCCGCCGCATGGATAACCCGTTGGATCATGGAAATAAACTCCGGTGAATCATACTCATTCGGAATACCCATGTTGGTCGTCAGATCATTGGGGCCTATGAACAGTGCAGACACTCCTGGAATGGAACAGATCGCTTCCACGTTTTCGACCCCCTGCACGGACTCGATCATCGGGATAAAAACCGTATCAGCGCATCGCTCCTCAGTGACATAGTGCTTCGTTTTTTCGCTTGGCCAAACGCCTTCCGTCAGCAAACGTTCTAACGCTTTGCCTTTGAGTGGACGGTAAACGGCAGCCGCAGCGAGCCTTTTCGCGTGATCGACATCTTCTACATAGGGCACAACCACGCCGTCGAAAGAATCGCACACTTTCGACACATCGTCTGGATCACGGCTGTGAGTGCGAGCCAAGCAAGCAATCCCTTTGTTTGCCAACGCATATCTCAGCGGCAAGAAATCCGCGATGTCCAAAGCATTGTGTTCGGCCGTCACGATGACAAAGTCGAGAAAGCCCTCGGGAAGGAAATCAACGATCGCAGGATTGGTCGCATGTTGAATTAGCGTTCCATAGACCGTTTTCCCGTTGATCAGCTTGTCTTTTAGAATTTTCCCAAGTTTTTGAAGAGCCATTATTTGGTTTTGATGTCGTAATCAAATTTGTTCTTACCGGACTTGACCTCAAACTTGATATCCGACTTTTCACCAAATTTCGCCGGGATGCCTTTTTTGCCTTCGACTCCGGTCGGCCAAACAAAACTAACCGTGCTTGGTCCCACTTTGGCACCATTGACTTGATAGGTATAGATCAAATCGTAATACCCTTTAGAGTCCGTTTCACACGTCGCGGTACGCCCTTCATCGGGTCGGAAATTCACGATGACACCTTCAAGCGGTTGTCCATCCATTGTGATGGTCCCAGAGACTCGTCCTAGAGGTGGTCTATCGCTTGAAGTGCAACCCGAGCAAATCGACAGAAGAACAATTGCGAGCATAACGCAACGAACGATCATCCCAAACTCCTACAGAAAGAACACATGAGCACCCGTTGTCGCTCGGATGGTTTCCGAACGACAATTCATTTCGTTATTCGCCGTTCGAGACTTAGTTAGGCGCCCAATTGACGACTTGGCCATCGCTTTTACCGATCAAGCGTTCGAAAGCGCTGTCGATCCACGCGCCGTTGGTCAATGTGCCTGGAATCGTTTGCTTGTTGTAGTCAATGTTCTCGCTGATGAAGTGAACAGAGCCGTCCGACAGAGCAAACATCGCACCGCCAACGTGATTGCTGCTGTAGCCGCGCGGCTGGTGAATGCGGTTGTTGGCGCTCCAATTGATTCCGTCATAGGCCAATCCCAAGACGGCGGTTGCAGCAGCCTTGATGCCAGCACTGGTGCCCGGCGTGCAGACCGTCGAACTGAATCCAAGTGCATTTCCAGCACCGACGGTCAAGTTAGCATAACGGAATGCTCGCTCGCCAAAAAGAATTGTATTGCTGGTTCCGTCGGTAAGTTCACCAAGTCGGCAACGCGAATTCAGCCAAGCGACTCCGGTGGCTGGTCCGTATTGAGGCCATACGGGAGGCGTCGTGCTGACGCTACTACAAGCGGACATGACATAGTTGGACTTGGCGATCGCGATCCGATCGGTTCCGGTCGAAGTCACGAATCGGTTATACCAAGGAGCATTCGCATTGGCCGGAGCATCCGATATCGTTTCATTGAAGTTGTTTAGGGCTGGACCATTATCTGACGGACAGATGAAGCTACCAAGCGGGGTTGTCAAAGCGGTTCGTCCACTGGTCGTTGCCAACACTTGAAACATTTCCTGTGGTCCGGGATTGAGCTGGTTGTACAACGCGGATTGTTCGATGTAAGGCAAAATGAACGTTCCCCAAGACCAGTGCGTTCGCTGGGTTACCGACATCATGGCAGCCGTGTTGAGTGCGCCCGCCGGGTAGTTGGTGATGAACCCTGCGGGAAGCGACTTTTGAGCGTCCAAATAGTTGTGAGCCGCGAGTCCAAGCTGCTTCAAGTTGTTGGAACACTGCATACGACGAGCCGCTTCACGAGCTGCTTGAACGGCCGGCAACAACAAACCGACCAGGATTCCAATAATCGCAATGACGACGAGGAGCTCCACCAATGTGAAACCCAACTTATGCGGGTTCTTTGTTTTCATAAACGTTCTCTCTGAAAAGGAAAATAAGTGCAGAGCAATCTCAAGAGTGAGTTTCGTGGTTTCGTGGTACTCCAAGTCTAGCGAGTCGTCAAGTCCTGCGTCAAGCACCACGTAGTCAAAGCCTTTGCGCGACGTGGTACATTGCCAAGGAATTGACACGTACATTTCACAATTCACTTAAATTATGACACTAGCCGTAAACCTACCAGCGGTTCCACGGAGTTTGCTTGGAATATGCTGTAAGAATTGAGAATGTCATGTGTGTAATGCTTGTCTAGGTAAACTAAGTACGTCAACGATCAACCCAATTATGAATCGCGATCCAGAAACCCGTCCAACGCTATTGCTCCGACTGAAGGATCGTTCGGACGCAACAGCTTGGAACGAGTTTGTGACGATCTATAGGCCTGTCATCATGCGAATGGCCATCTACAAAGGGATTCAGTCAACGGACGCAGAAGACATCGCGCAGCAGGTATTGTTGTCGGTTTCCAAGAGCATATCCGGATGGGTCCCCAACAATGATCGCTCTCGTTTTCGAACGTGGCTTCAGCAAGTGGTAAGAAATGCAACACTCAATGCCATCACTCGGCGACCAAAAGATCAAGCCATCGGTGGCACGACCGGATTGCGATACCTCGAAAGCCGTTCTGTTGATGAGAATGACGCAGCTCAATTCGATTTGGAATGGCGTCGCAGAGTCTTTCGTTGGGTAGCCCAGCAAGTTCGAGGCGAGTTTCAGCCTGCCACCTGGCAGGCGTTCTGGATGACGGCCGTCGACGGAGTATCGCCTGGGGAAGCCGCTTCGAAAACCAACAAAACGATCGGTGCGGTTTATGTCGCCAAGTCTCGCGTCATGCAGCGGATTCAAGAAATTGCAGCCGAGTTTGAAGGAGATGAGCATGATCGATACGTGGCTGACGACGATGGAAAGACGGGATAGACGCACCATGAATTCTCAACGTGTTGATTGCCAGAGTTTCGAATGCCGCCAGGACATGATCCATTCGTTTGCTCAAGGCACTCTCTCGGAGTCGGATTGCCTTCGTTTTGAGTCCCACTTGAACGATTGTGCTGAGTGCAGGCAGGCATTGGATCAATGCATCGCTTCTCCGCAAGCTTGGGAAGCACTTCAAGCGTGTTTGTCCGATCGAGGCAATGGCCCGAACGACAAATGTTCGGTTGAGAATCCATCGAGCACATTGCAGGACGACCTATTCTACTACCAGAAATTGCTTGGCCCGACCGACGATCCACACATGCTGGGTCGTATAGCGCATTATGAGATCGTTGGCGTCCTTGGTCGCGGCGGAACCGGCATCGTTTTCAAAGGCTTCGATGCATCGCTGAATCGCTTTGTTGCGATCAAACTCATGCAGCCAGCCTATTTGTCTTCTGAAACTGCCAAGCAACGTTTTCATCGCGAGGCGCAGTCCGCTGCGGCTGTCGTGAACGACCATGTGGTTGCGATTCACGCGAACGCAGAGTGGCAAGGGATTCCGTACTTGGTGATGACTTACATACGTGGGGAATCCTTGCAAAAGCGAATCGCAAAGCGAGGAAAGCTTGGACTGCGTGAGGTGTTAAGGATCGGGATGCAGATCGCAGCCGGATTGGCCGCAGCCCACAACCAAGGCCTAATCCATCGCGACATCAAACCCGCCAATATTCTGCTTGAGAGCGACGTTGATCGAGTCAAGATTACAGACTTTGGGCTTGCTCGAGCGATCGATGACGTTCGACTGACCTGCACCGATGTCCTTATTGGAACGCCTATGTACATGTCGCCCGAACAAGCTCGCGACGACTCGCTCGATGTTCGGACAGATTTGTTTAGTTTTGGAAGCGTCCTCTACGAAGCATGCACGGGCCAGCCGCCTTTTGAGGCCGCGACAAGTTACGGAGTCATTCGTAAAGTGATCGATTCCGAGCCGACGCCCATTCGAGTCGTCGATCCTGACGTTCCAGAGTGGCTGGAAAGGATCGTCAATAAACTTATGACCAAATCACCAGATACGAGATTTCAGTCGGCAGGCGAAGTTGCAAGTCTGTTGCAACAATGCTTGGCGCATGTGGAGCAACCTCGTTGGGTTCCACTTCCACCCGTTCTCACTCAGAAAAACTTTTCGTCCTCAAAACTCTTTACACTTTCTTGGAGAATTACCATGTCCGTTTCCATCGCGACGGTCGTCGGAGTTATTGCTTGGATGTTCCTGGCCGCACCCATTGATGGCGACCAATATAGCGTACAAGTTGTCGACGTTGTCGACGTGAGCAAGATGAAGATGGACGTCGCATTTGACACATCTCGCTTTCGGAACGCCCGCAATCAAATGCAAGGGCAGGCCATGAATCGAAGTAGCGGCTCAGGCGCATCTGGCGGTACTGGCGGATCATTGGGTATCAGCGGTTCGGTCAGTGGCGGCGGTTCTTCGAGCGGCTCCGGAAAATCCGGTTCCAAATCCGTCACCGAATCCAAGTTCACCGAGTCGAGCAATAGCACGTCCCAATCGTCTGAGAGGAGCCAAGCGAGATCGTTTGGCGGAGAAGGGGGAGGGGCAAGTGGCGGAGCGAGCGGCGGTTTCGTCGGAGGGTTCGCCAGCGGTGGAGGGGTTGCAAGCGGCGGAGGATTTGCAGGCGGTGGGGGAGTTGCGACAACATACCTCAAACCTAACATAGGAATTGCGTTGGACGTAATATCTCCGAACAAACATCGCAAGGAAATCGTCACCATTTCGCAGGTTGTCCAAGCCGTCGGAGACAACGGAAAGGACTATTCCGTGAATCGAGAAGTCTCGTTGCTTAACTTTCCGGAGTTTGAATCAAGCACTTCGGGGAAACACTTTGTTTATCTGTCGGTGCCCGACGCTGAAGTGAAGAAACTCAAATTGCTTGATGGAATTATTTCCGTGACGCCTGGCCGAGTCGAAACAATTGAGTTTGAGGGGACCAAGAAGCAGACGGTTACCGCCAACGGGCGTTCCTACAAACTCCATTCTGTCCAAGAAGAAAACGGCGGCATTCGTGTGTCGACCGAATTACCCCTGAGTGAGAGCGCTTCCAAAGCTTCGTCGCCATTCGAGAAGATGCAGGCGACGCAAGCTTCCTCGGGCAACTACCGAATGGAGATCGAAGACAGCCATGGAGAGATGCACGCGAGCGTCGGGGGCGGGTCGGCAGGAGCGGTGAGTAGCTTTCGGGGATCGAGTTTCAATCAAGGCGCTTCCAAGCCGAGAGCAGGACGACCGAGAGATGACCGTACCAAATCGAATCAAGCGTCGGATGGAACGCAGGAAAGTAGTCAGCAGTACTTTACGTTTCGAGAATTGCCTGAGAAGCGAACGATCAAAAAGGTGATCCTGCGAATGAAAGAGCCAACCGGAGAAACGGTGAAGCATCCGTTCAGTTTGCATGAAGTACAAATTCGATGAAGGTCGTTCCGGTCAAACTGCATCACTCGATTCCGACTCGCATCGGGTAACGCAGTCGCATCATCATGGACTTTATATTTTGGCTTTTTAGTCGCTCCATCGTTGATTTTTGTAAGTTATTCGCTACCTTTGTGCTTCGATCTGGACAAACGACAGATAGACTTGTTACGAAAAGATGATGAGAAAGAAGTCATGATCGCGGAATTAATCGCTGAGGCCCGTAAACTGTCAACGATTAGGCTGCTTAAGGAGTTGACCGGTATCCAACAGGAGAAAGCTTTTAAACTGCTTGGCAAGGCGTTTGCGTTTATTGAGCAGCGTTATGTTATCGAGTTCTGACTGAAAGCTATCGATCGTACTCGATACGTAAATGAGGGACCAGCCGAATGTCTCTCGCTTTCGAGACGAAGTAATCACGCCTGTTAGTGTCGGGATGGGATAGTCCAATCTGCCTTTTTTCCGTTAGTAACGAGAGTCCGTCTGTCGCTTGATACGTCTGAGCACGTTGGCTCGGAGTTCGTCGTCCATGTCTTGGGCGACCAGATAACCTTGCAAGGCCGCTTTCAGTCTGGTCACTTGGTTCTCGAGTGCGTCGCTCCTTCGGTCTCGATTCCGCATGGGGATAACCTCTACCTCGAGCAAAGTGCAGATTTTGACGTTTTCTTGTTTTCCGCCCGCTTTCATCTCGAGCTCGATCACTCCAATGTCGAGTCGAAATTTTCCTAATCGGTCGTTCTTGATTTGCGGGATTGGACTAACTCGGCAGTCCACTTCCAACGAAGCGCGATCGGTTTCCACATGAAGCACGGTTGCATGGAACTCTCGCACGAACCCCTTAAGTTTCTCGAGCGTGACGGATCGAGGAACGTTGGTGACCAACTCGAACCGGTACGGTTTATCTTGATAGGATCGCAGCCATTGCATCCAGCCTCGCGAGGATTCTGTCGATGCCAGTTCTGAGGACTCTCCTTTTTTCCCGGCGTCGATTCCGAGGGCAATGACTCGGTCCCGGCCCGATTCCTTAGCAACTAACAAGCCTTTATCAGCTCGACCAAGGACCGTTTCGCCGGTGTCCTCAGGCAACACGGTACTCACACCGAAGCTGGCCGTCATGCATTGATTTCGAATGGCCGCAATCGGTGTTCGGTGCAGTCGCTTGCGAATGGTTTCAGCCAGTTCTTTGGCTTCGTCAAAGTCACATTCGCCGCAGAGCAGCACAAACTCTTCGCCTCCAAAGCGTGCAACAAAATCGGTTTCTCGGCACGAGTCCTTCAAGATACCGGCGAACACAATGAGGGCTTCGTCACCCGCTTGATGCGAAAAATTGTCATTGATGCGTTTGAAGAAATCGATATCGCAAATAATCACGCTTGCAGGGCGGTTTGCGCGTTGGTGATACGCCACGAATTCCGGCAGCTGGCGGTTCAGTTCGCCGCGGTTGGCCACGTTGGTAAGCTGATCTTGGCATGCACGTTCGCGAAGATGCACGATACGCTGCTCAAGCACGGCCGTTTCGCTGATGTCCTCAAGGATCATGGCTCCGCCGCATAGTTGTCCGCGTTCATTGAGAACTGGCACGACCTCGATCTCTACATGGATCGGTTGATATTGCTCGCGCTGAATTACAAACCGTTTTTGTACTTTGGTTCCGGTATACAGCAGAGAATAAAATGGGCATTGCGATTCGTCGATTGGGAAACCATTCGTATCATATAGGCATGCAAACGAAGGATGCCAATGATGTTCGAAAACCGAGTCGGCAGATCGACCGGTCATGCGTTCGGCGGCTGCATTCCAATCCAAAACTCGGTACTCGGAGTCGATAAAAATCACTCCGTCCTGCATATGGTCCATCATATGGCGATAGAAAGATTCGTTGAGGGTATGAACCAAAGCGCTAGCCGGACGTTCCATTTGGCTAGGAGTATGGCTCTTGATTTCATAGTCCAATTCAAAAAACTTGCCGCAGTCATTTTGCTCGAGCTTCGAAACCCAACGCCTTCGTACTTGCTCCTGGATATCCATCTGCGGATTGAGGGCAACCTCGGCAAACGAACGGACGAGGATTGGGTCGAATTGGCTTCCACCGAGTCGGAATATTTCCGCTAGTGCCGTTTCTTTGTTGATCGGCTCTCGATAGACCTGACGCATCGTCATGGAGTCAAAGGCGTCGATGATATTGATCAATCGGCTGACCAAGGGCGCGAAGTCTTTCGAATTGTGATTGCTCGAGGAATGATAGCTCGTACCGATGCCAGCGATGGCCAGCAGCAACTCTGGGGATGCACCCGCACCACGCAAAATCTCTATACCAACTTGCGTGTGCAAGTCCATCATCGCCAGCTCGCTTTCATTGAGCGATTCGGGCTTTTGGAGAACTCGATCGGGAACACCAATCTTGCCAATCTCGTGCAGCAACCCTACGGTTTCCACGAGTTGCAAATGCTCCTCAGGAATTTGGTTACGAAGTCCCCAAGCGGAAGCCCACAATGCCACTCTCAGAGAGTGCGCGGCAGCTGGACCGTGTTTGGCTCGCAAACATACGTACAGACTGGAAAGGTTACCGAGCCGCACATGTGCGAGTCCAAGGTCATTCTTTCCGTTCTCTGGGGTTCCCACTCCCATCAACGGCGCATGCACGAACGGCCAGGATCCTGTTGGGAAGCCTTCCAAAGGGACGGATAGTTGCGAGTTGCTTTCCATGGTTCCGGGAAATGCCTGGTTTGACTTGACAGATTTGGGACGATCAAAACGATCACGAGGTGCAATTCGGCAATTCCACCGATCTCGATGGATAACCGTAGGCCTCAATTCCCCAGGCGGCAAATCATTCTTAACGACTTCCCCCCACCTTGCGGCACAAACTCGGTCGAAACATCGACCTAAGCGGTTGGATCAAGCGGAACGGTCCTTCCCACTTTGCCGTTGGTGCAGGATTTGACTATGATGACGAATCTGAGGTGCCGATCGAGCAGACGCGCGAACTGACAATCATGCGGTCCCTCTCCTATGGTTTAGCGTTTCGTAAAAGGCAAGATGAGATGGGATGTTTTGGTCTTGGTCGCGGTTGCATTGCGACCGTCAAATGGCGTTTATTTGGGGCAATTTTTGGGTGTTGGCTGATGTATGGTTCTCATGCAATCGCCCAATTGCCAACTGGCTGGAAGGCACACGATTGGGATCGAGCCCGCCCCCCCGTCGTTTCGCCAGGCCAGGCCAGTTTGCCAGTAGCAGCCCCCTCGGACGCGGTCGTGCTGTTCGATGGAAAGAACCTGGACGCTTGGCGGGCCAACGATGGCGGGCCAGCGAAATGGATTGTTAAGGACAATGTCATGGAATCGGTTCCAGGCAGCGGGTACGTCTACACCGCTCAAGCGTTCGGCGACGTCCAGCTCCATGTCGAATGGGCTGCCCCCGCCAAAGTCGAGGGCAAGAGCCAAGGGCGAGGCAATAGCGGTGTTTTCCTCCAGGGTCTTTTTGAAATTCAGGTCCTCGATTCGTTCGACAATATCACGTACGCCGATGGACAAGCAGGGGCGCTCTATGGGCAGTACCCGCCCTTGGTCAACGCCTCGCGCAAGCCGGGTGAATGGCAATCCTACGACATCATTTACCGACGTCCACATTTTCAAGACGATGGCAAACTGTTGCAGCCCGCTCGTCTGACCGTGCTCCATAATGGAGTTCTGATCCAAGACAACGTCCGCGCGTTGGGACCGACGTCGTGGATTCAGCACGGATCGTATCAGAAGGTCCCTGAGAAACTCCCTTTGTCGTTTCAGGACCACGGCAACCCCGTTCGATACCGAAATGTTTGGGTACGCGAATTGCCTCCAGAAACCATTGTTCAGCCCGAAAAGCCATACGATCCTGTCATCGTTTTGCTAACACCCGAACAGCAAGCCAAAATCGCGGGCAAGTATTCGCGAAACAATGGCGGTATCTGGGAAATCACGCAAAAGGACGGCAAACTCTTCTTTTCATTCATCGCCGTCCCGCTTGAGCTGATTCCTCACAGCCCTCAGGAGTTTGGCATAAAATACACAGCCGGCAAATTAACGTTAACATATGACCAATCCGGAACCCCCAAAGACCTAGAATTTCATATGGGGGGCGAAATCATGAAAGCATCCCGGTCCAACTAGCTCAAGTCCTCGCACCTTTTTGCCATCAACATGAATCCAGTTGTCGTTACAATCCTGCTCGTACTGGGCTTGTTCGCATTTGTACTCCTGATCATTTTTTTGGCGGTATTTTCACGCTATTTCTGGTTGTGGGTTCAATCGGTCATGACCGGCGCGAAAGTGACCGTCATCGATTTGCTTGGAATGCTCTTTCGGCGCGTCGACGCTCGAACGATCGTTCGTAGCAAAATTATGGCGGTGCAAGCGGGCATCAAAGACGAGGACCTGACTACGAAATCCCTCGAAGCCCATTATC
>JBEBHM010000117.1:0-15041 GCA_040080875.1 Pirellula sp. | reverse complement strand
GGAAAAGGTATGCAGGCGAGTAACGATTTTGACGAGATCTACGCAGAATTGAAGCAACTTGTAATTGCGGACCCAAGGGCGGCTCGAATTCGTTTCACAGAGCTTTGGATCTCGAAAAAGGATCTACTGATGAAACTTTTGGACCAACTAGGCAATCCAGGCGAAGGTCGCTTGAGACATTTTGTTGCAAACTTTGCCAGGTCAATTGATGATCGAAGTACGATTGAACCGCATTTGGTCCGTTGGCTCGAAACAGAGACTGATGAGTTTGCGCGACGTTCAATACAACAAGTTTTGGAAGCTCGATTGCAAACCGTACGTCCGGCTATAAATCAGCAATTGGTTCCGAAGCAGCTGGTTGATGTCTACAGATATGTCTCGGAAAGAATGCGTCATGAGTTGCAGAATGCACTGTTGGGACCAAAGACTCGAATCTTGCAAATTCGGTCGCTTTTGGACGGAGTGGAAGAGGGGCTCACTCGCTCAGAGCTTGAAGCTCTCGTACTAAAACTTCGAGATGAATTCCATTCGCTCGGTAGAATGGCGGAATCCGAGCCAGATGATGTTTTCTTTCAAGTCCGTCCCGTTGCATTAAGGGAATGGCTGCATAGGATGAACATGGAGTATTCAGGCCGATTCAATAGAGTCGAACTAGAGTTCAATGCGAACCCTCAATGCCTGGAAACTAAGGTGATGGCGAGTGATTATTTGTTACGTTTGATTTTCTGGAATCTCTGGATCAATGCGCACCAAGCGGTAGGCGATCCATGCGAAGTACGAATTAGCCTCGATCACGTCGATGATCGATTTCTAAAAGTAACGATAACCGACAACGGTGCTGGATTCGAGTCGGGAATGCGAGAAATCGCGTTTGAAGACCGCTTCTCCAAAAATGGCCCCCATCGTGGACGTGGACTTCTCGAAATACAAGACGCGATCCTTCAGCTGCGCGGCAACGCAATGCTTGCGGAAGTAAACCAAGGGGAACTGAGAGTCCAACTGACGTTCATGCGTGCCCAAAAATGAGTTATCCATTCGAGATCCAGCCACTTGTGATCGAAGATGAGCAAACGGCAAAGGAACACTATGAAGCAGCATTCGAATTGCTCAAGTCGAAATACTCGATAGCTCCGCCAATATGGGCATTCTCATACGACGATGGATTGGCTGCAGCAACCTGCGAACGTATCTACCACTTGGCAATTGTCGATTTGCGACTGCCAGAGACTCACGGCAGGCCACATTCGGATAACCTTGAATTTGGTTTAGCACTTGTTAGATCCCTCGCGAATCGCAACTCGTTTCCAATTCCAGCCTTACTGGTGATTTCTGGGCACCTTGGACTAGCAAAACAGATGGAGTTAGACGAACTCGTTCAAGCGTCATTTGCGTACGGGCGTGTACTTGCAAAATCCGACCATCTAGAGGAAGAAATTGAAAGTGCCTTATCGGCAGTTCAACGCTATAGCCATATTGGAATCCATATTCGAGATTCTGGAGAAAAACTTTTCCCTTCGGTTACTCCTCGCGACGAAGAGTTGCTTCGTAGATGCGTACTCAAAAACGAGGAAGCAATCGGACTCGATCTGTCTTGGTGGGCTGCTAAAACGACCTTGGATAGCGGTTGGTCAAAAGTGTTGATGGGACGTTTCGCTTTTTCCGCAGGTCGAGGCCACTCACTCAACACTTTTTTCAAACTTGAGTCTTCCAAGAACGCTGTTTTCGTTTTTAAAAGCGCAAGTTTATGTGCGCAGAAACTGAAGCACATCAAGGTTGTTTACTCAGAAATCGCTGGCGACACAGGGCTTCTCGTTACTCAGGCGGCTGGAAGCGGAGATGTTGAAACGTATTCGTTTGAAAAGTTCGTTCGACGAAATACAGGGACAATTGAGCAACAACACTCGTTAATCGCAAAACAAATTGCTTACCAGATCGGCCTTTTAGGCGATCGCACCCCCGACCAAACTCTGGTACGAAATCTATTCTGGAAATATCACGATGTTGACAGGGTCAAGACGCAATGGCTGAAGTATGGCGGCCCGAAATTGCTCACGGAATTGCAAGACCAATTGGACTGTCCGATCAGTCGGTATTCGAAACTTCTAGTTTCGCAAGACATCGTCCGATTCAGCAAACAATCGGTTCTGCATGGTGATCTTAACTACACAAATGTTGCACTGGAAGATTCAAGTGAGGGGGTTAAAGCATTCGTTTTCGACGCTTATGGTTTCGGATCTGGGCCAAGCGTCTCTGACCTTGCAACGCTTGAAGTTTCCCTGTTGCTTCATCTTGAATCGGAAGAATCACTTGTAAGTGGACTACGAATTATTTTCGGGCAAGGTTGGGCGACGGATACATTGCCACCGTCAGCCACTGATATGCAACAAAATGTCCTTCGCCTAGTTCGGGAGATTAGAAATCAAGCCATTCAAACGGATACGTTACGTGTCTATGCGCTTTGCGTTTTCGACCAATGCCTAGTCCAGCTTGGCGGTTTGGCATTTCGGTCGTCATGCAACCGAATAAATTTCCCAAGCGATGCCGCGCAACTTTCCGCGTTAGCGGCAAAATGGCTTGATACTTCGGTGTGAACTGCGAATCCTCTTGAACCATGATTCGAGCTGTGACTTTTCCATTTAACAGATCGCCCAATTGTCGGTTGGCGAGACTATGAAAACGGAGAGACGATTGCTCTTCGCAGGATGAGACTGCTCAAGGGAATTGGCTCGTAGCCTGCGCTTTGGCGGGCCTTGTTGACAACGCGATGGATTGTAAGCAATTGGCGGCGGATTGGAGCATAGCGAGCAAACGGAACCCGTGCAAAATCGGCAGATAGATTCTCAACGCTTCGATGCGTAGCACGTGCCAGAAAAAAAGCCTTCAGCTCTCGGTAGGTGGCATTGTCAATGCGAACGCACGCATGCCACTTGGGATCGCCACCTCCCTTGGGAGTCAATCCGCTACGCCGATAGCTGATACTATATCCCTCGAACTTAATCGGATGTCTTCGGCAATCTCGAATTTGATTCTTTTCGTCCTGCTTGAATGAGTGGTGTCCATCTGTCGCCATTAACAGGAACCAGCGACCGTATCGGATATATTGCATGTTCGCGAAACCTCGCTTCTTGCGATAGGCACGCTGACGTTCCGTCAAATCGATTTCGTACTTGGCAATGAGTTTTTGATCAACTGTATCTAAATCCTTGCCCGCTGGAATTCGTCCGGTCACATAGTACCAGTATCCGTGCCGCAGATAACACACTGCTACTTGCTGCACCAAACCTTCCGGAGTTGTTGCGACGCGATTGCGCTTACCAGGAACTACTTTGGCAGAATCCATTTATCGATTTCGGAGGAACAGCAGAACCACATATCCCCATGCTAGCCAACTGGCTTGATGTGGATATTGGGTGATCAAACATGTGGCAACACCGAAGAAGAAGATAAGCATTGGTCCCATACAGCGAACACTCCCATGCCTTGCGAGTCGAGTTTAGTCAGAAAAGAAGGGGTTGTTTGCGGCCAACCCCAAGCCGTTTTGTCCCGTTTGTAACCACTGGCTAGAGCAATCAAAAACTCTGACTGCGTCGACCGAACAAAGGTCGTCTGCAATCACAGAACACTTGCTCACCTGTTTTGTGAGCACTGACGCAATGTCGTGTATGCACTGTTTTCCTCAGTGCATACGACCAATCCATAGTGCCCACAAAAAAGAACCTCAGCCGTACACACCGCCTGTTGCGAGACGCAACTCGGGTGTACGTCGTCAGTCCGCCGCCAGAGGAAGCCGCTCTTCCAAGCAGCCACCTCTAGCCGCATCGCTGCCAGCCAAGGACAAAGGGAGTGTGCAGCGTCGCTTCCGACGCTCCGGCAACAAATGCCAATCGCACACCGCCCAACGTACCATCTCCTGACGGGGTATCGGATGCACAAGCACCACAAAGCCCCTCGGCTCTTTCGTTCCTGCTGATCGGGTCATCACTCCCGAGTAATCGCAGACGGGTCGCGACTGCCTTGCCGCGCATGACCGATTGATTGCCGTTCGACAATCGCACAATCATGTTCGAACTTTCGCCCGAAACACCGCTGGCGCTTCCGCACCAGTTCTAATCAAGCCACACTCCCCCTCTACGGCTTTTCACGCAGTTGAATGCGTTACTTCCACCCTGTTGACTAATCAGGGCACCGAGTTGCCAAACCCGGAGGCCGCAGAGGTTCCCGCGTTATTGTCGACCTTCGATTCTGAAGTCACGTCGCTAGAGCGCGTTACCGCTCGGTCCGCATGGGTATGTGCCACCTTCCGGCCAGCCATACTCTCCTCGATAAAACGAGATTTCCCCCTACGAAAACAGAAGCTTGGGGTATCGTTCCCACACGGATATTCACTGTTCAGCACCGTCTCTTCAAAATCTTACTGGCAAGCCCTTCCTTACCTATTCGGTCGGGCCTTTCATGGTTGAGCTTTTCACCGCCATCGGATTTGCCGATAGTCGCCGAAGTCGTCACACTTCGATGCATCCTGTCACCAGGTAGCAGCTCCCCACGCCAGCCGCGTTGAACGAACTCGCCGAAGCAAGCCCGAACCCCACGGACGGGATTCTTCATAAGAATATGAACCACCCGCTTTGCCTGTCGAAAAATCGACAGTGAAACAATCCAGATTCAGATCGTTTCGTCGACACGGCCTTGCTCAATATTGAGAAAGGCATTTCCGCGTCGCCCGCACTTCGTAAACCAGTCCTATTGAAAACCATTGGATAGAACGCCGGGATTACTTCGGTACCGCATGCTTCAGAACAAATGAAACACGCAGCAACGGGATTACTCCGACGAGCCTCCATTGAGCTGAGCAAGCCTGTCTCCAGGCACTCAGCTCGAAGGGCCAGCACAGTGACTTAACGACACTGGGAAGTTGGCAAACTTCCGGCTCTTATGCTCGGCTGATGAGACCAAGTTTCCTGAACCTGCTGTCCCCGTCAGGAGACATCAGCTTTTCGCCCTTATTCGCAGCTTTATGAATCGCTGCATTTCAGGCGAACACGTTTCGCGTAAGCTTGACGACCGGCGAGAAGAGTCTCTCGCCTGAATCAAGAGGAATATCAGTACCACAAAAAAAGTCACGCAAATGTCATCTGTCTGACACCAAATTGTAACATTTGAATGCTTCGGGTTTCCGTGCTATTCAGTCGTGAATGAACACCCATCAACCCGATGAGCGACTAGTTTTCGTTGACATTGAAACAGGAGGCGTTGAACCCTGGCGTCCAATTTTTGAAATTGCAGCGATCGCGGTGGATGCAAATTTGAACGAGCTTGAATCCTTTGAAGCTCAATTGAAGTTCTGTCGGAGCTTGGCGAATCCTAAAGTGCTACTCGGATCACGGTACAACTCGCAGGCCTGGAGGAGACGAGCGATCGACGCCGATGACGCTGCTGAGGAGTTTGCGGATTTCCTCGGCCGCCACGGGACCGTTGATCAATCCAGCCAGAGTGGTCGAGTTTTCCAGGTGGCCCAAATGGTCGCACATAATGCTGCTTTCGACGGACAGTTCCTTTGCAATTGGTTTAACCGCGTTGGCAGGTTTCTTCCGGCATCGCGACGTATGCTCTGCACGATGCAGCGTGCAATATGGTTGTTTCACGAAAACAAATCGTTGACTCCCCCCGAAGATTTCAAATTACCTACCCTCTGCCAGTATTTTGGGATTCCCTTTGCCGCAGAAACTAGGCATCACGCGAAATACGATGTACGCGCGACCGTCGAGCTGTATCGTGCAATGAACCAAGCGTTCGGACAAACCCGGGAACCAAGTTCCTAGTCGAGAGACTATTTCCGTCGGAAAATCTTGCGGTCTGGCCGCATCACCGAGGCTGTATACTCTGGCGATGGCTGGAAACCGTCATTCAATGCTTTGTTCAGCCACATGTCGGGAGAACGAATATTGATCCCGCGTTGACGTTGTTCATCCATTGCACGCATTGCCCGCACCAATACTTCGTCGTCAACGCGTTCGATCACCTGGATTGCCAGCGACAAGGATATTCCCCGGCGCGATAGCGATTGCAAACGGCCAGTGATTCGACTTGAGCGAGCATCGGCGTTTTCGGAATTTGCTGGCTTAATGTTGTAGACAAAGGCTACAGTCCACTGCCCCCGACAGATTTTTTGGAACCGCTGGTCAGTTGCCATCGGTTCCAAGTAGCCTACCGATTCAAGCTCCTCCGCGGCTGGAGCAATGTATCGCTTTCTAACCTTGTCGAGTTCGATTCCAGGACTCACCCCAATGTGCTGATATGCCAATCGAGCCAGATCGATCGAAATTTTGCGACGGTGAGGTGGATGAAAGTGCTTATCGAGATAGCGGTACAATCTTCGAGCTGTCGTGGTCAATTCCCGTTGCAAACCGAAGTCTATGCGTTTCAGATAACCGCTGTCAAAACTCTGAAACAGGACGTGACTCCATCGAAAAAGGGATGCGCTCTCTGAATAGATGCCATTGGCCTGCAGTTGGTCGCGGAAATGAAACGAATCGAGAATTCCAAAAGCGCCTTGGTCGCGAAACTGTTTATCGCGATTATCGCGCCACAGATTCTGGTAATTCAACCGCACTCCGACAAGCCGCTGCATTCCCAAGGTAAGCCGGGCGTACGCCCAGTCTGATTTGGGCCATCCCATAAGCTCGAACAGTCGAGCGCGTTGCAGCGGTACTTTAGCATCGGCGAATCCATGGTAGTCGCTGGTATATTTCATGAGGCCAAGATAGATCTCTTCATCCTTCGCAGTTGGCAATCCAAATTCTGGGTCACCTTTGACGGTCAGAGTGCGAGTGATACTTTGCCGAGTGTCACGGTCAAAATCTTCAATCTCGAATTTCAGATGCTTGCGAGTTCCATTTCGTTCCGAAAGGAGTGCGAAGGGAAGTTCACAAAGATTCATTTCATCTTTGCCGTAAGCGAGGTTCGCAAGTCGCTCGGTGAATGTCTCTGGGTTCCTGCTTCTTTTAACTTTTTCCTTCGTCATCTAACTCACCGTTGTTACATGTACTTCAGGTACATTAGTAAAGGCCAGAATTCGCCAATCGTTTCGCATCCTTGCACCGCATTGGCGGTCTCATTTTGCGTCCGTTTCGGCCCCGTTCGGCGTTCGAATCGGTTTGGTTTTGCGTATCCAATCGGTTTCATTTCGCGAGCAAGCCGGTCTCGTTTGGCGCAACCACCCGTAAGATTCAGCCAATTGCAGGTTCAGCACAAATAAAGCACTACCAGAACAAAATGAGACCGGAAACAAGTCTTTTGAAGTTGGTCTGACTGAATTTAAACGTTGACGACCTTCGATTGCCCGTGCCACTCTAAGGCAAGTGAAATCAAAGACTTGGACGGAATTGTAACATGCAATCGTCCACGCCCTCAGCTCGGAATCCGTCATGCCTACGTCCATTTGCATGCTCAATCAAAAAGGAGGTGTGGGCAAGAGTTCGACAGTATTCCATCTCGCAGGTGGAATGGTCGAAGCCGGTAAGCGAGTTTTACTTGTTGACCTTGACCCTCAAGGTTCGTTAAGCCAAGGGTTCTTCGGTTCATCCTGTGTGGAAATGATCGAAGCCGAGAATACGGTTGCTCGTCTGTTTGCGGACAGCGCATTCTTTTCAATCCTCGATCAGCTAGTCGTCCCGACAAGATTCGAAAGCATATCCATCGTTGTCGCGAATCAGCATTTAGCTCGATTCAATACGCCGGAGCCTGAGTCAACTGGAATGTTGCAGTACGCATTGCGTGAGCTATTGCGTGAGGCTATAGAGTTCGACGTCGTCTTAATCGATTGCCCTCCGAATTTGTACCGTTGCAGTTGGCTGGCTTTGGTTGCAGCGGATTATGTTTTGATTCCCGTCCCACCCGAGGATTTTGGTACACAGGGTTTGCGAGCCGTGCATCAGACCAGTGAGCACGCGAGACAATTGAACCCCAAGCTTCGGCGCTTGGGACATTTGATCTCTCGCAGTGACAGAAGGCTGCTGATTCACCGAGCCTACGAACAGCGAGTGCGGGAGCTCTATCAAAGTAACGTATTAGAAACCGTTATTCCGGAAGCATCCGCATTTAAGGTCTCTCTGGCAAGTCGCTCGCCCGTCGAGTTCGATATGCCCAACTCCCTGGCCGCTAAGTTGACTAGAGAACTAACCCGTGAGATTCTCGACCGCATCGATGAGAAAAACACGTCACTAAAGGTCGCGTAACCATGGCCAATATGAAACGCAAGCTGGCTGAACTGGAAGACAATTTGGATGAATCGATGGGGCGGCGAACAGCGTCGAGCATTAGCGTTGTACCTCAGTTCAGCCCCATTCCGTCGCGTAAGGACGTGGGGCGATCTCCAGTTCGTGGGTACGGCGAAGTCCAGATTGAGCAGGTGATCGTTGACCCAGCGCAGCCCCGTATAAAATTCGATGACGCGGAAATTGAGCGTTTGGCACTCAGCATTCGTGAAAAAGGCCAGCTTCAACCAATTCGTGTTCGCTGGAATGAGCAATTGGAAAAATGGATCATCATTGTCGGGGAGCGTCGCTTTCGAGCGACCCAGGTCGCGGGATTGAGTTCCATTCAATGTTTCTTTCACGAGGGCGCGATCTCCGAGTCGGACGTACGCGCGCAACAATTGATCGAGAACCTACTCCGGGAAGACCTTCGACCAATGGAAGAGGCGCGAGCATTAGCTGCGTTAATGGACCTTAATCAGTGGAATGGCAAACAGGTCGCAGAATCTCTGCGACTTTCACAATCACGTGTTAGCAGGAGCTTAGCGCTTCTCGACTTGCCTGAAGCAATGCAACAGCAGATTGATAGTGGTGGACTCGGCAAGACCGCCGCCTACGAATTGAGCAAATTGCGGGGCGAGCCAGCGCTAAACAAACTTGCAGCCGATGCGAAGCTTGAGGAGGTAACCGCGCGCCAAGCCGCAAGCCTCGTCAACCAACGTCGGGGCAAGTCAAAACGCTCAAACGGTAAGGCGACGCAGTCCTTCCTGTCAGAGACTGGAGTACGCGTCACAGTTCATTATGGCACCGACCAGAATTACCACGACATTTTGATAGCGCTACGAGAAGCGCAGGACGAGGTCGAACTGAGAATCGACAACAACGTTCATCTGAGCTGACTCGAAAGAAAGTCCAGATGTCGATGTCAAGCTGCTTTACTTTCTGCATTACGCTATGGTACATCTGAGGAATGCTAAAATCATTCATCGGAACATACAACGAGAGAGGCCTGCAAACGCTGCGGAACGAAGACGAGTTGTGCCAAGTCGTCGTTCCGCGTGCAGACATGGTTCCATTTTGGGCTGCTTTGGATTCTGAGATTCTGCCATCCATCGAAAATGCCATTCGATTTGGTGATCGAAGAGCCGCCTTCGCGATTCTAGCCAACCACGCACTTCATGGCGGACGGATACTTCGTTAGGCAGAATTCCGCTTGCGCAAGTGGTACCATCAGAGGATATTTGACTGCCTTGGTAATCTCCTAACTCTCTGACTGGAATCGAATGGGACCGTTCGAGCGACTTCTCCATCCCAAAGTCTACTTGCCGTTTGGCGTGACAATCACGGCACTGGTTTTCGGTATATGGTGGTTGCTGCCGTTGGCCGCCCAGATTTCGATTGTAATTGGACTGCTCATCACGCTACTTGTCGTGGCTGGCCTGACGCTCCAAAGGGTGCGTTCACGAGATGTCGAAAACGAAGCGATGTCCACTTTGATTGCATTGGCTTCAGATCCCGAGATTTTTGAACGACACACATTGATTGCAGATTCGCTCAGGTCCATTTCCACGCGAAAGGATACGATCTACCGCAAGCTCGTCCTGCAGCAATTGAGCATCTTAGCTGACCATTCGCGTCGATTGGCAAATGGTTCGATTGACTATCCCTCGACGGAGGCCTGGAGGATTGTCTACGAAGAGTTGTTGCGCAGCCCTGGACTACATCTCTACCGAAGCGTCTCGCATATCGAGTCAGCACATTACTGGCAGGATGGTCCCGGCCAACAGAGCACTATGCTGAATCTCGAGTTGCACGATGCTGGAATTGTGAATATCGAGCGAACGGCGATTATTGCGGATCATCTTTGGCCGCAGGATGAATTGTTTCCCGTCGAGCCTCTCCATGCATGGCTGAAGCAACAATACATGCATGGAATTTGGATTAAGCTAGTTCGAGAATCTCAGCTAGATGGTGAGAGAGAGCTAGTTTCTGATTTTGGGATTTATGGGTCGCGCGCGGTTGGAATGCAAATGGCAGATGCCGCAGGACGAACCATTCGATTTGAATTGAGCTTCGACTTCGAACGAGTCAAGCAAGCCGAAAGCATCTGGGAACGCTTGCAAGTTTTTGCAACTTCGTATCGCGATCTACTGGATCGCTCCACTTGATAACACTATGATCCAAAGTGTTGACGAGTTTCTTTACAAAGGTCTAATACCTTGCGAGACGTGTTGTACTTTGATACGGCACGGCTTGGCCGAATGTCACCTCGAGCATGCCGTGCCTCGATCGATTTTGCTCGACTTTCTTTCGAGCACGGTTCGACCCTGTACTCAGATGACTTTCTACGCTTTGGCAGCCAATGTCTTTCAGATTCGCAACTAGGATGCTATCCAGGACTCGATGATTGGCAAGGCCCAGAGCAACTCAGGCAACGCCTCAGCTCACTGGCAAAACTGCCAATCGGGTTGCAAACCATCTTTGCTTCGCGTTCAGCTAATCTAATGAAACTCGCAGCAAAGTTTTTGTTTCGCCGATGCCGTCGCGTCATGATTACGGACCTGACTTGGCCTGCGTACGAAAATATCTTGCTCAACGAAATGCACCGATCAGGCTGCGGTGTCCATAAGGTCGCTGTACGCAGCAGATTGCTTCGAGGAGAGGTTTCTGCTGCTGAACTACTCGATCTTTTGGGGAACGAGTTCACTGGCTATAACTGTGATGGACTGTTTCTCCCGTTAGTCGACAACTTAGGCATCCGACTGCCAGTTTCCGAAATCACGCATCATTTGAGAAATCTCGCAGAACTTAGATTCTGCGTTGTCGATGGAGCGCAGGCATTTGAGAATGTTCCGCTTGAACTCGAAGCTGATTACTGTGACTTCATGATAGCGGGATGTCATAAGTGGCTTTGTGCTCATACTCCAATGGGGGTCGGGTTTCTTGGACGTCGTTCGTCGCAACAGTCTTTATCTGAGGCGTTGTCTCGCTGGCTACATAGCGGTGCCGTTGACGATCCACTGATTGTCTTCTCGAATGAACTTGTAACGGGCGGAGTAAATCCATTCGGAGAGACAGCTCCCATACTACCGATGCTCACAGCCAATGCCGCAGCAGTCGATGCGATCGCCAGAGTTCACAAATCGGCAAAGGATACTCGCCAGGCGGTTCAAGCTGTCGTTTTGGAGGCTGGCTGGGAAGTCGTTTCACCGCAACTCGTGTTCGAGAGTCAAATCATTCTCATCCGCAAGAGGTTTACAAGTTGCGTGAAAAACCTACGACGTCGGCTCCTGGAGAACAGCATTGCAGCTACTGTGTACGACGATGGCCTCGTAAGACTGGCAATTCCGTTTGGCGATTTCCCTGAATATGCCCGACGACAACTTCATTCGGCATTAGTTGCCGTTGTATAGTCATTAGTCGATCGACCAATTCCAGACCAACAAAAATGGAATGGTCTCTCTTTTGTATTAGCCTACATCTGAGCAAGCGACGCTGCTCACTTTCCAACTACGCCACGAAGTTGATGCAAATTTGAACGACTGTGTTGGGGTTCTCCGTCGGCTTCTCTGATCGTACCACGGCGTTCAAGGTCCGTTCCGGCCTTGGGGCCGTCTCTGCTGCTTTTGCTGCGCAAAAGGCTCCACCTTGACCTGCCGTGTTCCGTTCATTTCAGACCGCCGGTTGGTCAGATGAACAATGAATTGCTTGCAGGAACCGGATGCAACAGCAAAAGGATGAAGCACATGACTACAGATCAAGCTAAAACACATACCGAAAACGCACTGCTGGAACTTTCTGAAACGCTTTCAGCCGGTAGGAGCGAACGCCTCATTTCATACCTCAGGTGTATGGGGCAGTTCTACCACTACTCATTTCGAAATCTCCTTTTGATTTCGAGCCAATCACCTAATGCAACACAAATAGCTGGCTTTCACGCCTGGCGAAAACTGAATCGATCTGTTCGCAAAGGTGAAAAGGGGATCGCCATTTTAGCCCCGTTGGCATGCAAGAAGCGAAAGGACGACGGGTGTGAGAAAGACTCAGATGAACCGGCGGCTCTTTTTGGATTTCGCGTAGTACATGTCTTCGACATTTCTCAAACCGATGGTCCGGAGCTTAGTCGATTGGCGACAGCCTCAGGTGACCCTGGGCAAATGCTTGCGAAACTGGAGGCACTCATCGAACGTAGTGGTATTCGTTTGACCTTTGATGAACTCAGGCCAGGCCTGGAAGGCTACTCTGCTGGAGGGAGAATTGCCATCAATCGAGAATTGGATGCAGCAAATCGATTCAGTGTAATGGCACACGAACTCGCCCATGAATGGCTTGACCATCGAACCCAGGAGACATCCATCACGATCAAGGAGACCGAAGCGGAAGCGGTGGCGTTTGTCGTCTGTTCGGCACATGGAATTGAATGTCATCAGAGTTCGACCGACTACATACAACTCTATCGAGGGGATTCGGCGACACTGATGACTTCATTGAATGTGATTCAAGCTGTCGCCGTACGAATCTTGAATGGCTTGTCGGCGTAGCTCGCTTAACCAAAATGGCCGCTTCGATGTGGAGCGGCCGTTCAAAAAAATTTGACTGCAAACGTACATGCGGGAAGTTACTTGACTGCCAAATGAGGCGACATGTGAATTGAAGCATCGATTAATCCTCGGCTGGCCGTGTGCTAGTTCACCATGGATTTGATCGGCAATTCAATTTCCTCGCCATTCTTCGGCGGCTGTTTCGCTCGGGGCGAATGCAGCCTGTTGCGAGCAGCTGCTCGCACTTTTGCGGCTAACCTGCTGGGGCAGGTTGAGCCTGCGTCGTGACGTGACCGCGAACCTCATTCAGCTAGGGCCGAATGAGATTACGCAATCACTACGTCGCCGCTCGTGCCGTCTGGGGAAGCCAGCTCGCATCACGCTCACTAGGCCGTTCGCGGGACAGTTGGGAAATGAAAATCAACTGGTTCTGCAAAGGAGACGCACTCTACTTTGGGCCCTCAGGCGAGATGATTTGTTGAATGAGGATTCGAACTATAGCTAACGCTTGGCATTGGAAGGGCTTAAGTTCGATTTGCAACTGCCATGGATTGTCCTCGTTCCGACCGGTTTGACGATCCAAAGTGCGTTACAGAGGTTGAAGAATGTGTGGCCAAGAAAAAAATCTTACCAAAAACTTGTACCGCTCACTTCAATTGTCTATGATGTGGCAGTGCTGAATTTTGAGCTCACTTGCTTTCAATTCTGAGTAACACGCAGTCATTCGCGACTTTGGGCAAAGTACTCCGCCAGAAAGTCGCTGCTGAAGTGGAGCAAATTGTTGGCGAGTTTATAATGATGGCACCGTAAGGGTTCGCTTTAATCAGGCCAACCTTCTCGAAAAATAAAAGTGAGTAGTCCGCTTAGCATTTATTGTTCGAGCGGTAAGCGTCGAGCGGTTTTTACCGTCTCCTGAAAGGTTTGGCGCCTTAGCCAAGTGTGCTGACTTCCACGTCAGCTGTAAAGACATACCAGTACAAACGCGCAATCGTTTGCTGCTGCTGTGTAATTCGTTTTACACCGGTTACCGAAGTATTCGTTCGGGGGCTTTGGTGTATCTGTCTCGCGGTACATTCCGCAATCAGTTCTCGATTATCCACACTAAGGGGTTTTCGTTTTCTGTTTGGGAAGCGTTACCGATTCTGAAACGTCGTGGGTGCTTCGGGCAGCCAGAGCACCTGTAACTCGCTTTCATCGCATGCGGTTGACCGGTTCGTTGAGCGGTTTGCAGTGTGCTCCCCCGAAGGCGTCACGGTCCCCCTCTATCAAATCGCTTTGAGAATCTGCGCGTGACATTTGTCGTGCATGAACTTTTAGCCGGCCAAGCCAACTGTTCGGGAACTCAGAATTGAATTGGTGGAGGGGAACCCCAGCGCCTTCGAATTGGCGGTCGCGTTGGTGCCAGGACTCGTTCCCTTTAGTTGCGGTGCAAAGCTGTCGTGGCGTTACGTCATGCAATGAACTTGGGCGGCCAAATTCCTAGTTCGGGCAATGCTCTGTTTCCATTGGGAATGAGTCCCAGCACCAACGTATTTCGAAGTCACAACTTTTACTTTTCGGCAGGTGGATCTGCCAGTTCCAAACCAAGGAGTAAACCTAGGACCAGAACTTTAGACTCGGGTTCGCTCGAGGCCAAAAAGGAGCCACACTGACGACTATACCGATGGAGACTCAGTTGAGCCACCAGCCCCACAGGGCAGGCCATTACGTACATCGGCATAGACCAAAGCAAACGAACTTAGAGTCCGCTGCGTATGAGTCCTTTCGAGAAAACCTTTGCCGCTTAAGCAAAATCCACCTGCGCCGTCGAACTCTCGCACAACACGAGAGTCGAAAGCAAGAAAGCATACCGACGATTGATCACATTAACGCAACGTAAACAGAGTTTCTTAAATCCCTTTTGATTCCGAGGTACTAACATGAAGCCGCCAAAGCGACGCGCTATTCCGCTGGGGACCGATCCTGATTTTTGCTATGTCAATGCCAATCGCCTTTACGTTCCGTTGAGGGCTTTCGACTTGTCGGAATTTCCGGCAACGAGACAAGATTTGTGCTTTGATTATGCCGACGACTCGCTGGCCGAAAAGGCAATTGAGGTGATTCAATGGCGATTGACGAAGGGCAATGACCATGCGAGCGTTACTCTACGTAACACGTACTCTAACCACAACGTGCTCAAGTTTCTTAGTATATATTTGAATGGTGAAGGGCTCCGATTTCTGCAATGGACAGGTCGGGTTCGTCTCAC
>JBEBHM010000116.1:0-15052 GCA_040080875.1 Pirellula sp. | reverse complement strand
TGTAAAACGCTAGCAAGAGTATAGATTCGCCTGAATGTTTGAATGCAAATGGGATCATGGATTGTCTCGTGCCAAATCGAGTGTGGCTTGTAATTCAAATTCACAGCAATAGTCTAACCGAAAGTCTAATCGAAAACGCGCAATGAACCAGAAGGAGGACTGGTCGGATTTCAAACTGGAGACTCACTCTGTCATCGTTGTCTAATTTGTCGACTTGTTGAAACAATGCGAATCGCGACAATGTTGCTTGAGAGAATCGCCCTTGCTTGGAGATCCGCACGCCGATGATTGGAACGAAAAATATTACTTGGAACCGACCATGTTTCGACAAATCTCTGAGCGTCGTGCCGAGCATGCTAGGCATTTGCAACCGAGGAAGCATCTCTACAGATTTCCTGTTCTATGTGTGGCTTGTTACGCTCGTTACCCTTGCGCCACCCATGTTGGGTGTGCAGTTGCATGCACAGATGCCATCGATCCCGCCGATCCCAATGGAAGCAAGAGCAGGAACGCCCTACGGAGTGGCCAGGCTTTTTATTCCGGCCGGACAAATCGAGCAGACCGAATCTCTGCGAATTCTCGTTCGAGACGCAGGCAACCGTGTCATGTTTCCGGCAGTCGACATGATCACCAGCGATCCTCCCGAAATACATTCGCCCGGAGTTGGTGGGGCGAGAATCGGATCCGGGGGATTGGTTAAGAAGATTCGATCTGCAATTCAAAATGCGAGGGAACAAATCGATCCGCCCGAGTTGATTCGAGTACAGTTTCTTTTCACGGGCTCTGAGCCATTTCAGGTAGAGATCGTCGGGGATATCCAGATCACAGTTCAGGTTGTACCGATTCTCAGTTCGGATTTTCAGTCAAATCGTTTGCAAGTAAACGACGGACTTGACGCAGCGTTTGCGAGCAAAGGAGCAATGGCCTATTCCACTTCGTTTCAAATCCTTCTGCGATCCTGGTGGCAGGGGTACATTCAGCAGACTACGAAACAAATCGAGCGGAGCGACTACCCCTCGATCGTTGAGAGTTATCTCACTCATTTGTTAGCCTTCCGCTACGGATTTCCTGTGCCAGACCTGTTCAAGACAAGTCAAGCCGCCAAGCAAAAACAGACCGACCCATTGCCGACTTTGGCGTTGGTCGCTGGCGTGGAAGAGCTGAGGGCTCAGATGTACCAGGAGTCACTCCGACGAGTTCATCCTCAAGAATTCAAACTGGTCGCAACCCCCATGCCACCACTTTGGAAGGAAGTTGTTGCGCCGGATACTCCACTGAACTTGGAATTGGAATCGATCGCTAAAGCGGTCCCACCTGAGTGTTACTACCTAAGGTTCGCGAGCTTCAAGAATTATCTTTGGTTTCAGGAGCTAAGTCGAACGCGAGGTGGTGACCTGGCTCAGATGGCCATCCTGCGAGGTTTCAACTACGAAACCAATCGTCGCATGGAACGATTGCTCAACACGAAAACGACGGCGCTGACAAAACTGTTCGGAGATTCCATCATCGGCGATATGGCCATCATCGGCCACGATTTGTATCTCCAAGAAGGTCCATCGCTGGGTGTACTTTTCGAAGCAAAAAATGTGACACTTCTGAAGTCCTCGTTAAGCCAAGAACGAACTGCGGCTGCGAAGCAAATGGCGAACATTGGATGCAGGCTAGAAACGGTCGAGATCGGAGGACTCCCAGTTTCGTTGCTCAGTACGCCTGACCATCAGATTCGCTCATTCATGGTCGATCGAGGGCAATTTGTTTTTCTAACAACGAGTCAAAAGCTGGTAGAACGGTTTCTGCAAGTTCAGGGAGGCGAGCCTTCCTTGGGTGACTCTAAAGCGTTTCGTTTCGCAAGGCTCATGATGCCCGCGGAGAACAAGTATGACGTTTTTGTCTATTTGTCCTCCGAGTTTTTCCGAAATCTCGTCTCGCCACAATACCAGATTGAGCTGCGTCGACGCCTCAAGGCCATTGCGGCAATCGAGATCGCCGAAATCGCGACGCTCGCAGCCATCGCTGAGAAACGGATGAAACGCGAAGAAGTAACCATCGAGCGTTTGATTGCAGAACGGTATCTTCCGCCATCCTTTCAAACGCGCGCAGATGGGACACAATCGATCGCCTTTAATAGCAGTTGGCATGACTCGCTCCGAGGTAGGCGAGGAAGTTTCTTGCCAATTGCCGATGTCCAAACTCAAGAATGCACGGTTGAGGAAGCTCGCGCCTATAGCGATCAAGCCTCGTTTTACGCGACCCAGTGGCAGCAAACAGATCCGCTGATGGTCGGGCTCCGCAGATTCGCCCGCGAATCCAATGAACCGGTCGAGAGGCTTGCAATCGAAGCCTATGTGGCGCCACTCGGACGCGAAAAGTACGGTTGGTTGTCCCATATGCTGGCACCTCCTGTGAGGACTCAAATTCAATTGCCCCCCGATGATGTCATCAATTGCCAAGTGCACTTGGCCGGTCAAAGCACATCCAGGTCTTACTCTCCTGATCATGTAATGTTTGCTGGCCTCAAGGATGTGGTTCCCCCCGTACCGGGAGAAACCAAAGGAATTTTGGCAACTCTCCGAATGATGCAGTCGCTCCCTGCGTATCTAGGTGCTTGGCCTCGCCCCGGCTATTTGGATCGATTGCCGCTTGGGTTAGGTGGTCCTCCACCTGACGCGTTTGGTTTTTCCAAATTGATTGTTGGAATCTGGCGTTGGCAAATGGGTGGCTTTAGCGTCCTGTCGTTTGATCGTTCCATTTTAGAGAACTGTGCGAACTATTTGCGACCGATGCCGTCGGACGATTTTGCGCAAGGGCGACTCATGGTCGGAGATTTGGATAAAAGCAAACTCTCGGCTTGGTTCAATACTTTTTGGTTTCGACGAGCGGCGCAAACCACACGCGGAAATCTAATGTTTCTCGATGCCATTCAGGGACAACTCAAAGTCGCTCCAACGGACGCGCTTGCAGTTGCAGAGACTTTGATCGACGCAAAACTTCAGTGCTCGCTAGGTGGTCGATACGAACTTGAAATCAACTCACAAGGCACAGCGACGCCAAACCCCGCTTCCCCAAATCCCGCGTCGACTAGGCCCGCAGTTCCAAACGGAACAACTTCATCGGTAGGGATTGATACCCAACCCAGCGCTCTGTGGAAATCGACCGCGTGGCCCGCGCAGGTCTGGATGATGAATAAAAGCAATGGAAAGCCCACGTTGACCGGGCTTGGATTCGATGCAACTAAGAGCCTACCACCATCCGACTACAAAGCACCTTGGTTACAGTGGTTTCGAGGTGCCAAGTTGCACTTAACGCAATTGCCCGAACGGCTTATTTTTGTGGGAACGATCGACATCGAACCTGTTCCCCTTTCTGCCAATGGCAATGACGATTCAAAAACACCGGCGGAAACGCTACCGAAAATGAATCTCGACTTGTTCAATCTGCCGTTTCAGTTCTTCCAAGGTGACAAACCCAAAACGGACAAGGAAAGCAAAAACGAACCCAAGCCGGAGACTCGAAAAAGTTTCTGATAGTATGCTGACCAAGCTGATTATCGGTGTCGACGAAGCTGGCTACGGTCCAAGCATGGGACCATTGACGATTTGTGCAACAGCATGGCGAGTCCCGCACGACATGAATGCGGACGACATCAGAGCCATGCTTGAGCCAGACATTATGCCCAAGCCATGGAGTCCCTCGGCCTCGCACATACCCATCGGCGATTCGAAAAAAATATACCGAGAGCCCCATGCTAAAGCCGGACTTGAGCTGGGCGCTCGATTTCTTGTTTTTGCATTGACCCGAACTGATCCGGTTCCCTGGGAAGCAGCTTTTTCCCAGATAGCAATCCATGATTGGTCGAGAATTTGCTCGGTACCTTGGTTCGCTGGAATGACGAAAGACACACTCCGTGAGTGCGACGAAGACTTGGGTGGCAGGCTACGTACTGCACAAGCAAAGCTGCAGCAATGTGGAATCGAACTCGTTGGACTCCAAATGCGAATACTGGATGAGCCGGAATTCAATCGGCTTGTCGATCAGTTAGGGAACAAGGCCACTTTGCTGAGTGAAGCATCCTTGGGGCTGGTACGAGAGATTCTACTTGCATTGGCGAGAACAGGCGAATCGGTCGAAGTCTATTGTGACAAACATGGCGGACGCAATCGTTATCAAGCGTTGTTGTCTTACAGCTTTGATCAAGCTTGGTTCACAACGGAAATCGAGGGTAGAACGTGTAGTCGTTACGTCGCTCTCTGGAATGATCACACGGTTCAGATTCAATTCCAAGTGGAGGGTGACGGTATCTTTCCGTCTTCTGCGGCTTCCATCATGGCGAAGTGGACTCGCGAATATCTGATGGAACGGCTTAATGAGTTTTGGTCTCTCAAAGTTCCTGGGGGGATCGCTCCGACGGCTGGATACTACGTGGACGCGGTGCGATTCGCGAGTCAGATGGACTCCCAAGCAAAATCGCTGAAGCTAGATCGTGATCAATGGTGGCGAAAAAAATGAAAAGCCTCGGATTGGAAGTGTCTGTTGACCAGTCACTTTTCCAGTCCGAGGCTTGTCGCGTATCGATTCTGAAAATAATTCAGACACGGGAACGAAAGGCCAAACAGCTTAGCAATTCACAACTCTCTCGAGGTTGTGCGCCGCTCTGATGGGCCAATTTATGGACGATCTTCCTTCAAGCTTCGGAGTTCTGCTGGTTGGATGTGATTCGCTTTGCGATTTTCACGTTTGATCGCCTCATAGACTTCTTGCCGGTGGACAGGAATATCGTTTGGGGCTTCGATACCAAGCCGCACTTTATCCCCACGAATGTCCACGATCGTGACAACTACATCATCGCCGATCATGATGCTTTCGTCTCGGTGACGCGAGAGTACAAGCATTGTAGACTCCTTTTCTTCGTTACGGTTGCATCCAGTGCAACAGGGTGGTTACTAAACAGTGGGCTGCGTCGACTTTGGTGGAAACCGAAACCGATGCACGATGTGTGTATCGGCGGACAAATGCTGGCGAATCAAGATGCTATGCCGCTTTCCGTGAGAACCTCATGTTCTGTCTTTAACGCTCACCCACTGGTTATTTTGCAAATCCCCGCCAAGCTCACTTGCTGAGTCGCTAATCGCGTTCCTGTACGATTGGAAAAAGTTGGGAGCTTACTGAGCCTGAGGCGCTAGCCGCATCTTTACCGACTAGTCCAGTTGCCTTTTGCAAAAATCGCAGGCTTTCGTACTCGTACTCAGCCAGTAGTACGGGTACGAGTACCATTTCATTGAGTACGAGTACGATAGTAACCTACGAGATTTGGGGAATGATGAGGCTAGCGGCTCAGGCTCGATAAATTGCATAGGCAAATTCAAATTGAATCGTACAGGTCAAGTTTTTTTCCTGGCGTTGTTCCAAACCTCAGTGCAATTCCAATGCCCGAACTACCTGAGCGGAATGTATCGACAATAACCGATCAACTCGCAAACTTTTGCCATCCCGCAGACTTTAACATGGATTGAACCTCGGGAACGATCGATAGCATTCCCGGCCAAGCAGATCTGCCGCAACTCCAAATCGACAGATACTCCAACTGGTTGGCGAATCGACTGATCCATCCGTTCCTTCTATTCTAGAAATCCTACACCGTGAAACGTCGGTACCCATCGCATCTTCGTCTGCATGTCGAGGACTCCGCTGCCGTCAATTCTCCTGCCGGTCGCAGTCGATCGAATTCGATGTCAGGCATTGAATTTGACGAAGTACATGAAGTATTAAAGGCGTTTTCAACGGCTACATGTTGGGCAGTCAGCGACCGTTTGCCCACCACAAATTCTCGCGACGAATTACCATCGCCTCACTTGCCACCTTCCAGAAGGAACAAGCGATGGCGATTGGTCGAAACGATGGTCCAAGACGGGCTCTTGGACGCATCGGATTTCACCGAGATCCCATCTGTATCTATGGAGCACGCACATCAGTTGCTATCCGCAATTGAGCGCCTCGTGGATAGACTAGAAACGGCTGAGGAAACAGTTAGGAGGCAAGAAGCAGAGTTGGCCACTGCCGTAGGTGTAACCAGCAACAGCGACCGCCAACGCGAAACTGCCGATCGGCTCGAGTCTATTTTGGACAGTGTCTGCCGTTCCATCGGTGCCACTGCCGGCGCAATCTACTTGCTAGACGACCAAACCTCGACTCTCAAGCTTCGATCCGCAATCGGACTGCCTAAGACTCGTTTGACCGCACCGCCACGAGAACTGAGAGGGTCGTTGGCAGATCTCGAGGCGCTGCTCGGAAACGCGGTATTGTTGAGCGATATCGAAATGATGCGGGAGTGGCCGAGCCCTGAACCCTTTGCCTCCGCGCTGGTCGTTCCTATCGGGTCCACCACGATGCCACACGGAACCATGTGGTTTTGGTCCGATCATGCACGAACCTATAGCGCCACCGAAGTCGAAGTTGCAAATCTTGCAGCCGGAAGGGTCATGAGTGAGATCGAACACTCCATCCTAGGACAAGAAATCCATCAATCCCGAGCAATTCAGAAGCAATTCGATTCGGCAAGCCTAACGCAGGCAAGCATGCTGCCGGATAGCCAAGTGCTTCATGAAGATTTCGACGTCAACGGATGGACATTTCAAAATGGCAGCATCGGCGGCGGGTTTCACCATTGGGATGTCAACCCTAACGAAATGATGACTTTGGCGGTTGGAAACGCCAATCAGCAAGGCCCCGAAGGTGCCATCGTTGCAACAGGCATACAGTCCATCGTACGAACCATGTGGAAAGCAAATTCCAACTCGGCGACCATCATGCGTTCGATCAACGATACGATGTGGGGAATGAGCGAAGCCGATTGGACGGCTTCGCTCGGTCTAATCCAAATCAACCCGAAAACCGGGTACGGATCGATCTGTACGGCCGGAGACATTCAATCCTTCATCGTCTCTTATCGCGGTTTTCGCCCCATCGGAACACTAAGTCCAAGAATCGCGGCTTACCCTGATGCGACTTTTGTGAGCAATCGATTCAATCTACAACCGGGCGAAATTCTCTTGTCCTTTTCATCCGGCATCTTGCGTCCAACCGGGACGGCCGAAACGAAACCGCCCGCCAAACGCTCGTCCAAGTCGATTAGCTACAACAATCTGGATCAAAACTCGCTATTGCAAATCGTCAAAGACATGTCGGACGAAAAAGCCAGCGACATCGCCGGATTTCTGGCCCGAACGCTTCCAACCTTTGATCGCGATCAGAACCAAGGACTCGACCGTTCGTTTATTTTGGTAAAGAACATTCGAAAGGCGGTCAAGTAGAACGAGATTTCGACTGGCGGAATGCCCTCCGTGATAGAATAGAAAGGAATGACACTGGAAAAGTCGTTGTATGACGATTCAGGGAGGGAGTATTTAGAATCTCGCTAATCACTTCAACATTGGGACCCATCATGTTTAGTCGCCGATCCTTTCTCAAGTCGACTGCTTGTGTTGCAGCGACTCCATTGATTCAAGCCCATGGTGCCAATGCGATTTTTCCGTCAGACAGGCTTAATCTTGGGTTCATCGGCGTTGGCAAGATGGGTGGTGGGCATCTCGGTCGATTTTTGGGTAATGACCGAGTTCAGGTAGTTGCTGTTTGCGATGTGGTCACGGAGCGTCTAGAGAATGCGGCCGGAATGGTCGAGAAACGGTACGGAGAAAGAGTCAAGAGCGGAAATTTTAGTGGCGTCAAGCAATTCCGTGACTTTCGAGAATTGTTGGCAACAACGGAAATCGATGCAGTCGTCATTGCAACGCCGGACCATTGGCATGCGATACCGTGCGTTCTCTCAGCGCGAGCTGGCAAGCATATCTACTGCGAGAAGCCGTTAACGCACAATATCGCTGAGGGGCGATGGCTCGTGGATGAAGTAAGCAGAGCCAAGGTCGTGTTTCAAACTGGCAGTCAACAGCGAAGTGAGTTTGGAGGGCATTTTAGAAAGGCAGTCGAATACATTTGGAACGGCCGAATCGGGGAAGTGAAACGAGTTCGAATTGGTGTTGGCGGTCCAGCAAAACCGTGCGACTTACCGACGGAAGAGGTGCCAGCTGGGACGGACTGGGATTTCTGGGTAGGGCCTGCTCCGATGCGCGGTTACAACGAAATCCTATGTCCCAAAGGGGTGCATAATCACTTTCCGGCGTGGCGATCCTATCAAGAATTTGCCGGTGGAGGACTGGCCGATATGGGAGCGCACCACTTTGATATCGCACAGTGGGCGCTAAAAATGGATCATAGCGCTCCGTCCAAGATCGTTCCTCCGGAAGACCGTACCACTGAAAGTGGACTTCGATTCATCTACAATAACGGCATCGAGATGATCCACAACGTTTTTGAAGGTGACATAAAAGCCGATTGCGTATTCGAAGGGACTGAAGGCATGATCTTGGTGAGTCGAAGCGGAATTTCGAGTCGCCCAGGCAGTATTCTTGAGCAACCGCTCGACTCCAACGCCAATCGCGTCATGCCGTCGAGCAATCATCATGCGAATTGGATCGAAGCAATCATTGAAAACAAGCCGGCATCGACCATTTGCAGTGCGGAGATTGGTCATCGTTCAGCTGCAATATGTCATTTAGCCAATATTGGCTACCGACTGCGCCGCGAGTTGGCATGGGACCCAATAGCGGAAAAGTTCGCGAACGACTACGAAGCAAATGCACTTTTGTCTCGCGTCCCACGTTCGCCATGGAAGATATAAAACTACTATTTCATACCCAATCAGCGAGAATGCCAGAGGCTTCGAGGCGTTGTCGTAATCGAGTCCATCTCACTCGAATAGCAACAGGGTGGATTCCTAACAACTCGGCTACTTCGCCGGTCGTGTAGCCATCCAATCGCATTTCGAGCATCTTGCGTTCGATTTCGTGGAGGCTTTCGCAGAGTTTCGAGAGTTGATCGTTGAACTCGGCAATTTCCGCTGGTCCAGAATGAGGGTTTGCAATCGAGCTGATCACGCTTGTTAAATAGGATACATCACCCGATGGTAGTTTCGTTGCATTGGCTTGTCTTCGAAACATCCGCCATTTTCGAGCGACTTTTCTGCGTACAATCGTACAAGCGAGACCAACCAGTTTGTCTGGACTGGCGATCGAGAATTTCTCGTTTTTGATTCCGATCAAAAGGCTGCGATGAACCGATTGGATCAAGTCCATCGTATCTAAGTGGCTCCGCAATTGAGGGCCGAGCAAGACGCGTGCCACAATCCGAACTTGGCGCTCGTACTGTTGGCAAATATCCGATTGCGCCGTGGAGTCACCTAGGGCAGCCCGGCTTAAAAGTTCGGAAAAGTCGTTCTTGCTTGGCAGGTCGGCTTCACCCAAGATTTGTGTCCAAAACTTGTAACAAATTGTGTCTGACTTGGCATCTAGCTACGGGCAAGCATACCATAATTTCATAGTGTTCGTCGGTTTGTCACACTCCATTCGGCAGAATTATCACATCCAGGATTCCACTTTTTCATGAACAAGCAGGCCGTTTTCGAAAAGGCGTCGGAGGAACTGAGGGGATTGATAGCCAATCGGTCTGCTTCGGCGAGCGAGTGCTTGTTTGATCGATACCCCGAGATTCGTTCGGATCGGGATACCGCCCTCGAAATCATCTACTACGAGTATGTGCTTCGCAGGGAAGTGGACGCGAGCGGGCCAGTAACCACCGAGGACTTCTGCCGGCGATTTCCTGACTTTCGAGACGACATTGTCAAGTTATTTCAAGTTGACGAGGCCTTTAGCTCGCTTGGTATGGAAGGATCGGTGGCGACGACAAGTTCGCTGGCACGGGACGAATCCAATCGGATGTTGTCCGAGGAGACACTTTCGCGAAGCAGCGAAACGTATCTTGGTTCGATCGGTGACTACCGACTGGTTGAAGTGATTGGTCGGGGCGGGATGGGGATGGTGTACCGTGCTGTACAAGAGCGACTGGGGCGGGATGTCGCGTTGAAAACGATTAGTATGATTGAGAGTTTGGACCCAGAAACGATTACTCGATTTCGCAAAGAGGCTGAACTAGCCTCGCGTTTACAGCACCCCAACATTGCGCAAATCTATGAGATCGGAGCTCAGCATCAAGTCCCATACTATTCCATGGAGTATGTCGCCGGCGGGAGTCTTTCGGATGTTGTGTACGACCGCCCAGTCAAACCTGACATTGCAGCACAGTTGGTAGCTGTCCTCGCGCGAGCTGTCGATCACGCGCACCAACGAGGAGTGCTTCATCGGGACCTAAAGCCCGGCAACATTTTGCTTGCGCCAAGTCAACGACCTGAGGCGATATGTGTGCCCATTCCATCCAATTCTGTTACACCCAATCGACATGACAGCAAAGCCACGCCCAAGTCTCTGGAACCGTTACCCAAATTTGAACCCAAAATCATCGACTTTGGCTTGGCGATCAGGTGGAGAGCATCCGGCGATTCCGATAGTGGGGACGATGACAAGGATCGAGTGGTTGGGACTCCGAGCTACATGGCGCCTGAGCAAGCCGACACATCGAGAGGCGGCGCTAATCCCAGAAGCGACATCTATTCTCTCGGTGCAATTCTATATCACTTGCTTGTTGGCAGACCTCCCTTCAATGCAGCCACAACGGTCGACACGATTCGTCAGGTGCTCGTAGACGAGCCGATCTCTCCACGAAGCATACAATCCCGGATTCCGGTGGACTTAGAGACCATTTGCATGAAGTGTCTCCAAAAAGAACCAGAACGTCGGTACTCGACGGGGTCCGAGTTGGCAGACGACCTTCAGCGATTTTTGAATCGCGTTCCCATTCGAGCAAAGCCTGCATCGTTGTACACAACGACGCGAAAATGGGCTCGCCGGCATCCAAGTCTTACTTCGCTTATTTTCGCATCAACGCTTGCGATGGTGGCGATCGTATGGTTGTGGCAACGATCCGAGTCGAGTTTGGCGTCAGAGCGAAAGGCAAAGGAGCGAAGTGAACAACTGATTTATGATCGGGACATTGCGTTGGCCAGCTTCGAGTATCGTTCGAACAACATCGAGCGAACGCGAGAATTGCTAGGGCAATGCCAACCTAAATACAGGAATTGGGAATGGACCTATTTGAACAATCTCTGCAACGAACCAATGTGGATTTCGCCAATTCAAAGTGCCGTCGCAAGAGATGCAGACTTTAGCCCGGATGGAAGGTATGTCGTCACGTGTCATGGACGGTGGGCCGAAAATCACGAAGAGTTCGTCGAGATTTGGGACACGCAGCTCAACCTTCGAAAGCATAGGATCCTTGTCCATCCGCATGGCTCGGTTTTGTCCGTTTGTTTCAGTCCGGACGGCAGATCTATCTTGACCACTTCGATGATTTGGGATAGCAAGGGTGGTCAGGCAGGCGCGGTCGAATTTGATGTCGAAACAGGCGAAAAGGTTGCTCAGTATGCCACTGGGAATTGCTCGTTTGGACGATACCATCCGAATGGCGAATCGATCTTCGTGGGGACGGCAGGCGGGTCGATTGTTAGATATCCTCGTTCGATTAACAAGCCGGTGGAATTGTATAAACGACATCAAGGAATGATTCTTGGGATTAGTATTTCGTCCGATGGGCGTCGTTGCGTGTCATCCTCGCGCGATGGCAAGGTTTGCTTGTGGGATATTGAGAACAATCGCGAACTAGACTGCGTTGTCGAAATGGGAGATCCGCGACAGGTCGTCATTGCACCCGAGCGTGAGAGAGTGTACGTCGTCGATTTTAGTGGAACTGTCCGAGTATTTCGGATGGATTCGGACCGTTTGCAACTGGAGTCCACTAACACACGAAACAGCAAGCCCTTGATAGCGTTTTCACCGGACGGGCTATGGATGGCGACTGCAGTTTTTGGCGAGGGGGCGGATCTGCGAGATCGGATGACAGGTAGAGTCGTTCGGCAACTGCATAGTCATCGCGGTCATGTTCGTGCGCTTGCGTTTGATGCATCGGCAAGGCGATTGATGACTGCCGGAGCGGACGGTGAGTTGCGTGTCTGGGACATTTCGGAACCCAACCCGTTCGTTAAGCATGCGATGACAGACGGAGCCGCCATTGCGAATGTAGCTTATCGCCCAAATCGGCCTCAGTTCGCTCTTGGGGCCAAGCGAAATACGGTGAGACCAATCGAAGAAAGCGGTGCACCTCGAATCGAGCTCTGGAATTCGATCCGACTTGAACGTGAAAAGACGCTAGTCGGACATTCCGATTGGATAACTTGTGTTGAATTCAATTCCGAAGGTTCTCTATTGATTTCTGGTGCACAAGACAAAACGGTTCGCGTCTGGGATCCAGAGACCGGCATGGAACTTTCTGTGCATGGAACGCATAGTCACGAAATCGTCGGAGCCTATTTTTTGGATGACTCGAAGTCAGCCTTGTCAGTCGACCGATCCGGTGAAATCAGGGTTTGGGATATCGAGTCGGCAGAAACAGTGTGGGCGACGTCGGCCATCAATCCAGCGGAGATATCCTCCAAGGTTTCCGCCATGGCTTTCTCGTCTGAACTTGGCTACTTGGTTATCGCAGTCGAAGGTGAAGAGTGTGTTCAGGTTTGGGATGTTGGCAAGCGAACACGGTTGGCAATTCAACCCTACGGCCAAAGGATCAATTCGCTTGCTATTTCTGCAGTGTCCAAGGTATTGGCAATTGCATCCGATTCCCCCGTGATCGAACTGTGGAGTACGGATTTCATGATCAAGCCGGATCCATCTAAGACGGCAGTCAAGCTTAACGGTCACTCAGACAAAGTATTGTCGGTTTCGTTCAGCGGCGATGGCAAACGCCTTGTGGCTGCTAGCTTCGATGAAACCTTGCGACTCTTCGATATCGAGTTAGGTTGCGAGTTGATGACCCTAGAGGGTCTCAAAGGAGCTGATAACCGAGTTTCCTTCAGTCGAGATTCGGATCAAATATTGCGATGCGAAGGGAGAAATTTGAACTTGTGGAGTCTTAGTCCGCTGCGTCAGAATTCCTCTTCGAACGACCATGAGTCGAAACTGCGTTGGCACAAGGAGTGCGTTCAGAGTGCCGTTGCTCAACAAAATGCGTTCGCCGTTAACTTTCACGCCACAGCCCTTAAATTGTTGCGACCTCAAGATCCGATCGGCTGGTTGGAAATGGCGAGAAGTCTGATCGACCAGCGCGATTGGATTGGTGCAGAGCGTGAATTGTTGACAGCACTTGAGATTGAGGACAGCCCGGAAGCCCGACTACTTTTATTGCGATCGTATTTGGCCAATGGCAGTGTCGAGCCATTGCACAAAGAATGTCAGCTCATCATTGAATCAGCCATGGCTTCGAAAAACGACACGACACTCAATTCGGCCGCCTGGAACTGCGCTATCGCTGGATGTCCAGGAGTCGAACCGGAAAGTCTGGTTCGAATGATGCAGAGCGTATGCGAACGCTCGCGAACAGGAACTCACTTCAATACTCTCGCCTTAGCACAATACCGTGCAAGTCAATACGATGAGGCAATTGCGAGCGCCCAGAATTCCATGAAGATCAAGCCAGGGGATAGTCAGCCTTTCGACTGGATTATCATTGCGTTGAGTCGTTGTAGAAAAATCAATCAAAGCTTGTGGAAAGACCCAAAAACCATTGCTTTGATAGAGCAAGATGTCAATCAAGTCAATCGATGGGTACGAGATCACAGGAACAGAGACCGAGTGGGCCTAGTGAAGTCAATCCGTTGGTTGTGGGTTGATTCCGTGGAATTGCCAAGATTGCTTCGCGAGCTTGACGAACAACTGCGGCTCTTAAACAAACCGCTTTTGCTGACGAGCCTGAAGTGAATGCTTGGAGTCCAACTAGAACTTGGGAGTTTCTTGTTTGAGCCAATCCGAGACCGTTTCGATCTTCTTGGGTTCTTCGCGTTGGAACATGCCAGTAAACCAATTTCCTTTTTTCTTTTCCGACTCGGACATGGAAGAATACTTGGAAGGCTTAGGATCAGGGTAGGGATCGAGGGCGTCCAACGTATTGTTCCACCATCGTTTGGACGTTTTGCTTATTTTCCCCATCGTGGAAGTATTCGATCTGGAATACGAACTAACCTTCGGACCAGACGAAAAAGGCATCTTGGGCATGCTGAACCATGAAGATTTCTTGGCAGAGGAGCTTTTGCTGCCGTAGATTGGGCTCGAGTCGCGGCTTACCGAGGACTTTTGGAACGGATTCCACCAGTTCGAATCCTCAGCCAGGATTGGAGGCGAGAATGCCAGGGGCAATAAAAAAATCACGGTTCGAAAAAAAACTGTAAGCCTAGGGAATCGCATTTCTTACTCCTGTTACTTCACTTTTCAACCGATATCTTCCGATCGCTCGAGCTGTGTACTTCTGGGGATCGTCAAGTAATCTCGTAATCGAATTCGGCATGGCAAGTCCATAGGAATTCTGAGGGATTGTGAAAGGGCAGTAAAAATGAGGCGGTTACGGTCTTGCAGCGGATGTCGCAATTCCTATAATCGTTTTCCCGCGAACTTTGCTAGGGACGGTTTTATCCGATCGCTTTCAAACTTCGCACCTGTGGATGATTCCATTGGAAAGTAGATGCATCGGGCATAGTCAAACAGCGATTTATTGCGGGCGTAGCTCAGTTGGTAGAGCACAACGTTGCCAACGTTGTTGTCGTGGGTTCGAATCCCATCGCCCGCTCTTGTGTTTGATTGTGCCTTTTTTTTTCTCTAACACCTTTGACTCGATATGGCGACTGCGGAAACCAAGGCACCAGATTCTAAATTGGAATTGGGAGTTAAGATTGACAAGCCAAGCACATGCCAGCGGCATGTGGTCGTGACTATCCCAAGAAGTGAAATCGAGCGATATTTCAAAAACGCCTTCAACGAAATTGCTCCGAAGGCTGATCTTCCAGGTTTTCGTGCAGGCAAAATTCCTCGAAAGCTTTTGGAAAATCGGTTCAAGAAAACCGTGGCAGACCAGGTTAAGAGCAGTCTGGTGATGGACAGCTTGCAGCAAATAACGGATGGCGGCGAGTTTTCTGCGATATCGGAGCCTGACCTGGACTACGGTGCTG
>JBEBHM010000782.1:0-4012 GCA_040080875.1 Pirellula sp. | reverse complement strand
GTATTAGTGAGCGCATTCTTGAGTCTTTATGCAATTCAAGAATCCGTTAGCATTGAAAACAAGCTTGGGCAGGAATGGGTGGGATTTTTCCCGGCAGCATTTGTGACCATGGGCCTCTCGTTGTTCGTCGTAACTCCATTGGCATACATCAACTTTCGATCTTTGACGGCGCGAGAACGCTACCTTGGATTCTATGCATGGATGGTAGCGGCATCGACACCTGTCATGGCCACCTGTTTGCTTTTTAACACTGAAATTGGTTATTTTTGTGTTGGAGTCATTACGTGCGTCGCGTTAGTGCTCCTGGCTTTCTGGTCCATGCGAGCATCAGGATTTCACCTGACTAAGTTTGCCGACAAAGCGGCCAATTTAGTTGTTAGTCTGTCAGAGGAACGAGCAATCCGTTTTCAAACTCGCCTGTTGATCTCACTGTTTGTCCTATCGACGTTGGCAACTAGGCTCTGCGCAAATTCGATCCAAGTCGCCCGCCTTCATGCCGAGACCGCCGCCAGAGATTTGAATCGTACGTTGTTTAAGACGGGCGGTCACGTTCTCACTTACAATTATGAAGTAAGCGATGTGAATCTCGGTGCCGATGCGACTGACGCCATGGTTTCAAGAATTCTCATTTACAAGGACTTACAAGAATTGTCTTTGGCAAACTCCATGATTACGGACAATGGCGTCGCATTATTGAGTTCGCTTAGCCGTCTTCGAGAATTGGATCTGTCCGGAACGAGACTCTCGATCCAGGGGCTCACCAACATCCCGGGCCAGGTCAATTCCATATCGTTGGCAAGAACGAACCTTCCGTTTGACGATTTGGTCGAATTCCTTCGATCGCGCCAATTCAATTCGATTGATCTTAGCGGATTGAACATCGACGATGAGAGATTGATCGATTTGGTGGACTCGGGTGCGCTGGGCGGGGCCAATCAACTAAGATCTCTCATGTTGACGGACAATCCGATTACGGATCGTGGAGTCAGCTATCTCATGAATGGGCGTCGACTGAGTCATCTCAATCTAAGTCGTACTCATGCAGATGGCAGCGGATTACCACTAGGAAGTGTAACGTCGTTGCTTGAGTTGGGTGGCACCCGCGTATCGGATGAAATTTTACGTTCGCTCATTGTGCAAGGCCTGAGAGTTTCGATTCGATCGACTGCGGTTTCTGGCAAACTATTTCAAGGGCTACCAGCTTGGAATGGAGGTCTCACGCTGTCGGATTGCAATATCTCCGAGATCGAATTGGAGAATCTCCCCAAAACCGAGTTCGTAATGCTAGCCCTGCACGACAAGAAATACACTGGCCTGGCTTTCAAGAACGGAAATATTGCGGCCCAATTCCTCGACCTGAGTTGGTCCGGAATAACGGATGACGACATACATCATTTGGCCAAGGTCGACGGGCTACAATTTTTGAAGCTGGAAGGGACAGCCGTCACCGATCGCTCCCTGCCTTTCCTTGAAAACCTGAACCTACGAGGTCTCTATTTGCGCGAAACGCGAATTACCGTAGATGGTTTGATAAGCAGTCGGTTTCCCAAGTCGCACGTCTTTCTGAGCTCCAACGATTTCGGCGAGGACGACCTAAAACGGCTCGGGAAAGTCCACAAGATCTTGATTGATAATTCCTTTTGGCCTCGGTAGAAAAAGGCTTGGGTGGGGTGGCGTCTGAAAAAAAGGAAGAAGAACGATTACTTGATGGCCAAACATTTGACGAGATGCCCCGCATACCTGCCAAAACCCAACCGATGGACGACCAGGAACGACTTAACGTAATCGAAGAGATTAACGAACTGCAAGAGTTGAACTGGGCAGCATGAACGAACGTAAAGTGACGATCGTAGTTTTCACCATCCAACAATTCGGAGAATTGTGCAACAGTCAACTCAGCCGCGAGGCTTTATTGTTCGAACGTTTTGGTAGCCAGGGTTCGGAAGACCTCTTGGGCTTTGCTACCATCTCCCTTGAAACCTGCGTGTTGTACAAGCCAAACGAAAATCAATCCACGCTGCCGGTCTGCAACTGTGTTTGTCGAATAGGCTCCGCCATGTCCGAAAGTGTTCGGACTGACGTTGAATCCGAGCCCGTAACTTTCCTTCAACGAACTTGAGGTCTGTCGTTTTGTCAGTTCCTCGCTGGACTCTTTGGTAAGGATTCTTTTGCCGTCCAATTCTCCTTGATTCAGGAGCATCTGATAAAAACGCGCGACATCACTTGCCGTGGAGAATAATCCACCCGCTGGCATGGGGTATCGGTTGAGACGATCTGTGAGCGGATAACGAAGTTGTGTTATCACGGTGGCTTCGATCCCCTGTTTGTCCGCAGTAGGCTTATAGGACTTCGCAATATTTGCAGCCTGCTGCTCATTGGGCCAGAAGGTCGTGTTGTTCATTCCAAGCGGACGAAATAGACGCTCATCAAGAAACTCTTCAAACGACTTTCCGCTGACAACCTCGACGATGCGCGCGGCGGTGTTGATGCCAGCGTTGCTATACAAGTATTTCTCGCCAGGTTCCGATTCGAGAGGTGTCATGGCATAGCTTTTGACGCGAGCGGTCAATGGATACAAATCCAATGTTGGTTCCTCGATGGAAGACTTGAATGGTAATCCACTTGTATGCGATAGCAGATGCCGAACCGTCATCGTTTCATTTGGCTTACGCAACAGTTTGTGATCGCTGTCGCTTTCTACGGTGACCATGGCGCCCGCAAACTCAGGCAAGAATTTCTTGACCGGATCGTCCAACGAAACACGCTTTTCGTCGACAAGGATCATGAGCGTGGCTGCGGTCATTGGCTTCGACTGCGATGCGATCCAAAACAAGGAATCGATTCGCATGGGTTGTTTTTGGTCGCGATCCGCCCACCCGATCGCTTGCGCATGCAGGGTTTGTTTTCCGTTTGCGACGAGCATCACAGCTCCCGCTAGTTCTTGACGATCCACATAGGGCTGCAACGCTTCAAGAAACGCTTGTTCCTGAGCGTGCGTGTTCGAGCAAATCATTGCATCGACAAAGAACGCGGTTATTACAAGGCAATGATTGAAAACCAAAAACAAATGATGAAACATTTTTCGTCGAGCTCGAGGAAACCAGAAGGGAGGAACAACGTACGCACTGGCAGCAACATCGTATCAACAATTCCTGCGGTCCGCGTACTGCCCGGAATCAAAACGATTGGTTCGCAAAACGTTTTCATGCATTCTGCTTCCGAACGCGGATTCACGGTAGAATAGGATCGAAACGGACGATCGCTTTGAATGGATAGATGCGCACATGAACTTTGCACCGCAGCGAGATTGGGAACTCTTTGGTTCCTTAAAACGCGAGCAACTCCAGAAAAAAATGCTTACCTATACACCGGAACAGCGGCTGGACGAATACGCGGACATTTTCGAAACCGTCATCGAACTCCGAGGACAGACTGGAATCGAGTTTCAAGCTCGGAACCTCTGGCAGGAGAAACTCGCGATACGCAATCGGCTTGTCGAGAATTACCGTAGACTGGAACAATTCCATCGTGGAAACGCGACTAAAGCGAACGCTTCTTGACATCACCGACAAGCTTCAAAAGCGAAACCTTCGTTTTGCGATTGTAGGAGGCGTGGCGACAACTATTTTGGGATATCTACGTGTAACTCAAGATGTTGATTTGATCGTCGACACTGACGTTTCGTCTGCCATCCAATTGCTTTCCGAATTGATCGAAGATGGATTTCGTCAGCCATTCGACGACGTCGAACGAATTATTCGCGTCTCGCGTATCCTTCCGCTCGAGAACGCAGAAACAGGAATCAATATCGATATTGCGATAGGCGAATCAGGGTTTGAAAAGCAGATCGTTGCGCGATCGATCCCACGAACAATCGGCAAGACCACTATAAATGTGGCAACTCCCGAAGACATCATCGTCATGAAACTGATGGCATCTCGCGACAAAGACCTTGGCGATATTGAAGGATTGATTGCCGTCCATGGTCGAGAACTCGACTGGGACTACTGCC
>JBEBHM010000781.1:0-4012 GCA_040080875.1 Pirellula sp. | reverse complement strand
CGCTAGCTGCGATACGATGATTTGCGATTAAAAACGCGGCTAGCGCCTGCGGCTCAACCCAAAAAACTAATCTGGACAGAGCACTACTTTGTCTTCAGTCCTTATTTTTGGGGTTGAATGTAGTGGATCTTGTTAAAGATCTCTACGATCTAGGAGGTTTAGCAACCTCAACTACTCCAATTTTTAGCATTGAAGACGCTCTGGTGCCCGACGAAACCTGGAACCTAATAGAGCCCGTAAGAACGTTTTTGTGGAGCAAAAACTGCACTTCATCTTATCTTATCTTGTCTTATCTTAGCTTGGCTCGACTGCCTCGGTGACGCGACACGAGTAGCTTGAATAACGATTGCATGTCTCCGTCCGCACCTACCAATTGATGGACTTCGATCTCGTCAGCGCTGGCCCACTCAGCCAAACTGCGATACAACTCAAACGGCTTATGTACCCCTACGGTCAACCTGTTATCGTCGTGTTCGAATCGAACCGTTTCAACCCAAGTTTGACCAGCCAGCCGAGCTGCAAGTTCCCGAACTTGAGGACTCGTGATGGTTAACTCTTGTGGCAAGTCGGCGAGCATACTTCGTAGTTCACCTGCTGTCCCCGATGCCAATAGCCGGCCACCATAGATCAAGATGAACGAGTCGGTGACTTGTTCGACTTCATGCAGAACATGGCTTGCAAGCAACAAACTTCTTCCGCCGTTGACCCATCGAACGAGCACTTCAGTCATTTGAAATCGTCCGACCGGATCCAAGCCATTGAATGGTTCGTCGAGTATCAACAGTTGCGGATCGTTTGCAAGCGATTGGGCCAGTTTGCAACGTTGACGCATCCCAAGCGAATACGTATTGATTGGACGATTCTTGGCGTCGGAGAGACCGACCAATTCCAGCACCTCGTTGGTTCTGTCAGCCGCGTCTCTAGGATGCCATCCATTGAGCGCGAGCAGCTGTTCAAGCCATCGTCGGGCAGTCACCCCTGGTAACAAGATATCGCTTGCAGGGCATAGACCCACGTTTTTGAGTACATCCGGATGATCGTATGGATCGACGCCGAAAACGTTGACCGTGCCCAATGTCGGACGAAAGGCACCTGTAATTAAACCGATCAACGTGGATTTGCCGGCCCCATTAGGTCCCACCAGACCATACGCGCCCAACGGCAATTCGACGTTCAAATCATTGACACCAATTACGTTTCCGTAAAGTCGCGTCACATGGTCCAGACGGATCAGTGACTTGTTATTCAATTGGTTGTCGTCGTTATTAAGGCGTGTATCCATGGCTAGACCTTGAGCGTCCTGGATACTCGCCAATGAGCTACGCCGAATCCAACGAGCGTAACCCCAATACATACAATCCAAGGTCCAACGCGATGCTGGCCGTCAGCGACCAAGCCAAAGATCTCTTGCTGCAAATGGCCCAACGTATGGTATGGAGAAATGAGTAACCACCGCTCCTGCAATTCCAAAATATCTTGCTCGTTGAGCATGGCCGAACCGGTTAGAACCAAATAGGTCACCCAGCCCACGATCCAGACGGCGAACCATGCAAAGGCGGCAAAGCGGCTTTCTTGGGTCATCGAAGAAAACGCCAATGCGACCGCCGATGTCGGCAGTACCAAAACTGCTGTCGATAGCAATATTCGAAACGGTAAATCCCATGTCTCGGCAATCGACATGTAGTCGTTGGAAAGCAAGATACCCGCCCCGTAAATCGTTAATGCAGGAACGGTCGTGATCATTGCCAAAAGAAAAAACAGGACACAAGCCTTGCCAAGTACATACCCGGCGGGTGAAAGTGGGCGCGATAGGTACATCAGATAGCCTCGGCTTCGCAAATCGTAACTAATCAATCGTGGGGCCACCAAGCCAACGACAACTACCAGCCACAAAGCCTGTGGATACCTGAAATACCATAACAAGACGTTGGACCATGCCAAATGGCGTTGGTTCTGGGCATCGACAATCAGCTCACGCCTTGCACGTTGTTCGCGTCCGCGGCCACCACGAACTTCGAACGGTCGATTGCGACCCGACATAAACTGATTGAATGCCCGTCGGTACTGTTCGTCCCGTGTGCCTTGTTCAAAGAGCCCTATGCCGAACATCGCAATCAAAGCAGGAATCGTCGCGAACAAGAGAATGCGTTTGAGCCATGTTCCTCGCCAAACGAGTGAAATCCCAGTGCGGGCTACGACAGACCAACGCAGCCATTCGGCTGTTCGAGTCCCATTCCAGGGGCGATATCCGAGATCCAAAATGGGCATGCTATTTCTCGCTCACTATCTGCATGAATGCGGCTTCTAACGACGCGCGTGCTTCTTCCATGCGTTGGATCAAAACTCCTTCGGATTGGCTGATCGACCAAATGAGTTGCGTTGTCGATGCCGACTCGCTGACCACATGCAATACTTGGTCGTTATCGCATTGAACTTGGAGGCTTCGATGTCTAAGCGATTCTGCAAAGCGTACCCCATCTCGCACGACGCTGACTCGAATTCCCGACTGCGTGGGACGTTGCAGGTTAGAGAGCGAATCTGCCATACGGACTTGACCGCGCACCAAGATGACGACCTGATCGCACACCTGTTGCACGTCGTGCAGAATGTGCGTTGAGAGCAAAACCGACTTGCCGAGTCGGTTGGCAAGATTGTGGATCCGATCGAGAAATTCCTCTCGCTGCGTCGGATCAAGTCCAGTGGTCGGTTCGTCTAAGATGATCAATTGAGGATCGTGTACCAGGGCCTGAGCAAATTTGAGCTTTTGCCGCATGCCGGTCGAATACGTTTCGACATTTCGATATCGCTCTTGGCCTACATCGCAAAAGTCGAGAACCTCGTGGGCACGCCGAAGCGCCTCGGTAGTCGGAAGTCCCGAAAGCCTTCCCATCATCTGTACCGACTCAATCCCTTGAAGCCCCAAAATATAGCAGTCGTCCTCTGGCAGGTAGCCTATCTTGTCGCGAAGAGATTTTACGTCTCGTGGCCAAGGGTGCCCAAGGACGTTGCCCGAGCCGCTATCGGTCTTCACCAATCCAAGGATAGCTTTGATAAAGGTGCTTTTGCCCGAACCATTCGGACCCAGTAGACCCGTGACACCAGGTGGAATCGTCATGGAAACATCCCGCAAAGCGAATTGCCTTGCATAGTGTTTGGTCAGCCCATGGATTTCGATAACTGGATTCAATTTGGATCAAATGGAGGAAAAGCCGGAATCTAAATTCGCTAGAACAGTTGAGGATGGGTGTGACATTTGTCGGAGGAACATATGGGGACACCTAGCGAGTCGACACTGACTGCGGAACAGTTGAGGACGACTGTTCTACATTGGGGGCAGCCGCCTGTTCGTTGAAAGATCGTTGTCCTTGGTGAAAATCCAACGATTTCGTTGCCGAAGGGTAATGACTGATTCGTGGTGTAAGTCGAATGGGCTAGCATGCAATGCCGCGAAGAACGTTGCATGAGCGTTCGATTTGTTCTCGCGATACGTCGAGATGAGTGACCAAACGAACGCTCTGTGGACCAAACGGAAACGACAGAATTCCTTGCTCTTTGAGCTTGTCGGCCAACTGCTGCGCTGTTCCCCAATCCGATGCTATATGGAAAATAACGATATTCGTATCGGGGAATGGGTCTGCCAATTGGAGCGCATGGCACTCGCTGATCGCTTTGGCGAGCATCCGGGCGTGTTCATGATCTTCGAACAAGCGATCCATTTGATTTTCCAGGGCATACAACGCTCCTGCGGCAAGGATCCCGACTTGACGCATTCCACCGCCAAAGAGCTTGCGCGCCCTGCGGGCTCGATTGATGAAGTCGCGTGATCCGACCAGGCAGGAACCCACCGGCGCTCCAAGTCCTTTGCTAAAACAAACGCTGATCGAATCGAACGGTGCAGAAAAATCTGCCAACGAAATGCCGGTCGCGATGCTGGCATTGAACAATCTCGCACCGTCCATATGGGTCAGCAATCCCGACGCATGCGCCCAATCGCACAGGGACTGTATTCGAT
>JBEBHM010000780.1:0-4015 GCA_040080875.1 Pirellula sp. | reverse complement strand
TTCCTTGCCAACGATTTGGTGATTCGAAAGCAGTTGGCTCCGATGAACCTCGGGGCCATTGAAAAGCTGAGCCATTCTTGGAGGCCATGGCGAGCCTACGCAGTGATGCACTTGTGGAATAACGCTTCGTTACAAGACAAGGCGAAAGCCAAATGAATTCGACCTGTGCGATTGTATTTGAATTTGCCAATGTATTCCATTGAGCCTGAGGCGCTAGCCGAGCCATACCGCAGGAATTCGGCTAGCGCCACAGGCTCAATACGCTCCCAACTTATTTCAATCGTACAGGTCGAATAAATTTGTGAGGATCAGAAATCACATCGCTCGTTCACAATTCCTATTCGAAGGAAAGTAAGTCCAAGATGACATCCGCCAACGAAAACAAGATTTACTTTACGCTCATGGACTCGCCGATCGGAGAGTTGCTGTTGCATGGGAGCGCCGATTGGCTCGCTGGCCTCTACATCATGAATCAAAAGCACTCCGTCAGAATCGCCCACGATTGGCTTCGATCGGAGGATATATTTCAGGTCGCATGCGACCAATTGAGAGAATACTTCGCGGGCGCTCGCTTCGAATTTGACTTGGTCACGCGATCCGAAGGGACGGAGTTTCAACAACGCGTATGGACAGAACTGACCAAGATTCCCTACGGTCGCACCTGTAGTTATGGTGAACTGGCTGCCAGGCTCGGAAACCCAAATGCATCCAGGGCTGTGGGGTTGGCCAATGGACGAAACCCGATCTCGATCATCGTACCTTGCCATCGCGTCATCGGAGCGAACGGCTCGCTCACCGGATACGGTGGTGGCTTGGAGGCAAAGAAATGGTTGCTTGGTCATGAGGCTACGATGGCCAGCACGATGAAATCAGCTACCAGTGCATAGTCTTGCAGCCCTTTGCACCCCACAATTCGACTGATATCGCTCGCCCGCAAGACAAGCTTGCGGGTATCGTGAGATTCACGACAGGGGACCCCTCAACCCTCACCTCTCATCCTTCACCCCTATTCAGGTACCTTGATCGACTCGATATCGGGAGCGATTCCAAGCTCGGGTCGCACGAACTCGTCACCAAATTTGGAAAACCCGTCCTTAAAGCCGCCATGGCTCAGAAAGAATTGGTTGTGCTCGATTCCCATGAAGCGATCAAAACGATCCGATTTGCCCGTGGGATCATAACTGAAGGATGCCTTGGATAGCTCGATCCACTTGCCTTCCGAGGTACGTACCCATTGATTCCCGTAAAGCGCCTTGCGCAGTAGATGGCCATTGCCACCCACAAAGTTCTCGCTGAATCCGTGCAACCCTCGCAACCAGCCTCCTTCCTTGGGAGCTCGCCAAGCCGAGATGAGCATCCATTCTTGATTGCCAGGATGAAACCAGTAGCCCGCAAAAATCGTTGAGCTGTTATCGACAGGCTTGGCCAGGACAACGAATCGTTGTTTTTCGCCCGTCTTCCAAAGGTATTTCAAGTGGCTATGTCCACCGGTTCCCTCGTTTCCGAAATCACCCGAGTAGACACCCTCTCCTTTGCCTATCAACTTCACGCGATTCGCATCGTCAACTTTTTTGCGATCGACCGCTTCGTTTCCGCTGTCCCAAACACTGAAGATAATGCGGCGCTCCGTCGGGCTATTGACCTGCATTCCGAAATAGCCACGGTGCCATCCGCACGCCATGTAAAAAGACCAGATGGGATCCTCGACAGCAGTCACTTCGCTGTAAAACGCTTCGGCCTTGGTCCCCTCGGGAACTGCATATTTCAAATGCACCGAAGCTGCATTGCGCCGTTCTTTGAGATTGAAATGAGCGCCTTGCGTTGCAGGACCAGCAACAATCAGCGTTTTGATTTCGCCAGCATTGACACCCGATTCGTTCAGCGATTTCAGGCGAAACTCGTGGTGCCCAACGCGGTCGATTGAAAAGGCCCCGAAATTGGCTGTTACCGTCTCATTGCCCGAACGACCTCGAACGTCGACTTGCATGGATCGATCGCCGAACGTCATTTGCAGTTTGGATGAGACATCGGCCGGCAGGCTTAATTCGAGGGAAACGTTGACTTCACCCGTCTTGTCGAACTTCCCAAACCATTGCACCACTTGCTCCGGATTCGTCCAGCGAGTAATCCCCCGATTTTCGGAGACTCTCGCCCCCTCTGCAAACGGGGACATGTAAGCCGTAAACGCGGGCACCCGGATCTCTTGTCCGAAAAGCCCCGAAACAAGCCCAATGAAAAAGACGCAGCAGCCAAAGTAAAACGATTGTCCCAATCGTTTCCGAGGCAGTTGCTCCAATCCTTTCCGCAGCAATCCCAAGTACCACCGAAGAATCCAGCGTTTTGCCACGACAATTCCCAGTGTTCCGGGAACATGGTAGGCAACGGTTCGACTCGATCGGGGGACCATGTAAGTATCTCTTATGCTAATAAACCCCGTGTCGGCGTAAAAAGCCAGAATTATGGCATTTGTTTTGCTGTGCGAGGACATTCATGTCGTCTTGGTTTGACAGCGGAGGGCTTCGGTATTTTAATCAAAAGTCCTGCAGAGACGATTTGAGTAGAGTTCAGCTCAATGAATTCGAGTCCGCGTTGAGTTTGCAGATGATTGTTTCAGTTCGTCCCACCTATGGAGAGTAATCTCGATGAGATTTGTGATTTCTTTTTGCGCCGTCGCCCTGATGGCAATTGTTGTCTCAAAACCTGCCTTTGCGATCAAGCCGTTCGGTGATCAATTTGGTCGAATCTACGTCGAAACCAGCAAGAACGAAGATTTCAAGAAATTGGTTGCAGAAGCCAAGTGCAACGTTTGCCATATCGATGGCAAAAACAAGAAAGAGCACAACCCCTACGGATTGGTGCTGAAAGAAGCCGGTTTCAGCAAGAAGACACACGAACCTATGTTCAAGAACAACCCCGAACAGTTCAAGAAGGAAGTCGAAGCGATTCTAAAGAAAGTCGAAGACAAGAAGATCGATGGCAAGGGCAAAACCTTCGGTGAGAAGATCAAGGACGGAGTGCTACCGGGCGGCGACACCAAAGGCAAATAGCAGAGTAAAACGGTTGTCCCAACCGTTTCCGATGGGTCGCACTTGCCGAGTGCGACTGCTTTGTGGGTCGCATTTGCCGAATGCGACTATCCGGTAGGTCGCACGTGCCGAGTGCGACTATCCCGTGGGTAGCACGTGCCGAATGCGACTGCCTGGTGGGTTGCATTTGCCGAGTGCGACTGCCTTGTGGGTCGCACGTGCCGAGTGCGACTGCTTTGCCGAAGGCGACCATCCCGATGGGGAATCTTGTTGATATTATGCCCAGCAAAAGTCGCACCCGGCAGGTGCGACCCACTTCACCTGGCAGGTGCGACCCACCTCATCGCCTCAAATCGGATGGTGGGAAGAGTCCTTGTTGCTTTTTTTAAGTGCTCGGTTGATAAACGCTGAACCAGTGTGACTGCTTTTTGGTATTAGAATGTTACCGCTTACGAACTACCGATGCTCGCACTCCTCTCCTAAGAATAACGAACGAATTTGCCAGCCCATTTCGCTCGATTGCCTGACCTGAGCCCAAACGATCTTGCAATCATTCCAATCGCGCGCTCTCGATCGAGAGCACCTTTCTTTTGGTTCGGTCGCATCCATTGCTCGGCGATGTATGCATGCCTATGGCTGGGTGCTCTCATGTTTTTTCGCCCTCCCATTTCAGTGCGCGGTGCGGACGATTACGCCGCAGGTCTCAACGTGCAAGTCGAGATGGGACTCGCTGGTACGTGGAAAGTGGGCTATGCAACGCGTTCGCTTGTTTCCATCGCGTCGGGCTCACAGCCCATTCAGGGTCGACTTGAAGTTCTGACATGCGATGGCGACGGAGTCCCAGTCCTGTACGAGAACCGCGATTGGCAATTTCAGTTAGCCGCTAATTCTAAAATGGACATCGAAGCCTGCGTCAAGCACGGTCGAAGCAATCGTCCGATTTCGTTCCGCTTGGTCGATTCCAGCGGACAGCTCATGTACGAACGATC
>JBEBHM010000779.1:0-4015 GCA_040080875.1 Pirellula sp. | reverse complement strand
CATCACTTAGAGCGCCATGGCTGTCCCGTAGGGTTTGCCAATCGCTTCGAAATCCACCCAACTGCCGTCTGCCTCGCTGACCTTGAGAAGATCGTCGCGGAGTATTGCAAGGCGTTCCTTGATTTCGTTGCCTTGATAGACGATTGCCCTGGCGGCATGTTCGTATGCGTAGAAATAGAAATAGCTCGAAGACCCCACTTTCGACATCCACCCCTCGGTGAGTTTTACGACGGGGCGCAATTCGGCACGATGAGTCATGAACAGTTGAATCGACTCTTCCAAGTCTTTTTCATCGTTGGCCGTCAAACGCTGGAGAACGTGTTCACAAAGCGATGCTCGGCCAATGGAATACTCCGGCTTTTGGTTGAAGCTTCTCGGCTCTGGATAGGTATAGCTCCAAGCTCCGTTCTCCATTTGACCAGCTTGCAATAGATGGACCGCAGTTTTTACATCGCCGCGGACGGTTGCTTTTGTCTCTTCTAGGTCGATGAAGTAGTCTACCACGTAGGCCGCGCCAAAGGAATTAAACGATTCCGGTTCGACTAGTTTCACTTCTTTATTTAGCCACATGGTCGCTTTTTCGCTTGCCGTGCGCGCTCGCTCGCCAAGTTCGGGTTTCAGTTTCCGCGCCCACAAATGCAAGCTTCGAGCTGCCAAAGATGTGATCGCAACTCGATACATTGGATTTGCATTAGCCGAAGACCAAGTTCCATCGAGATGTTGATGTCGCAACAAATACTCGACGCCGCGTTCAACAGCCGTGGTCAAGTCGCCCGTTCGATCCACTTCCGTTCCCGTGAACTTCCCATAACGCGGCCGAGTGATCGCCCCCGATCGAAGCAACTCGGGCGAGGCCGTACGTTGCGCGGTGACCGTCGATTTTTTCAAACGCATGCTTCGCACGAGTTAGCTCGCCTGCGAGGAGCCAACCCTCAGGGCCATCTTCGTCGCTGGTTTCGCCCGACTGGGCGATCGCTTCCAAGAGAAAGCGAAGCGCTGCATCTCGATCGAACGTACCGACGCTTTCCCATCGAGAAATGAATCGACCATGGGCTGTACTGACTACAAGTGCGGGGGCTCTTACATTCGCAATACTAGTCCCAAGGGCAAGGAGCGGGTCACGTCCTTTTGTCGGAAACAAATAGTCCCGTGATGCATACGGGACACGTACAGGGACCAGTCGATGTGAGATCAGTCGTCGAACGTCAGGGTCGGCCAGTGTTGCCGCGATCAACATCTGTTCAGAAAAAGGACTAGCTTCACTATGGGACATTCGAACAACCGCCAGAACCAAGCGACGACCGTTCTGAGCTTTTTTTCGGGCCGTCTCGATCGAATCGGCCCAATCAAACAACTTCAGAATTTGGCCGTCCATCGCCGAGCCAGCTCCAGGAGGCAGTTCGGCTCCCTTCCAATCGGCTCCTTTGAACGGCGATGCTACTTTTACCAACCAGCCTTGATGTGAGACCTTGGAATCAATCATTTGCTTTACCAGTTTGGTTGCATCGATACGAAGTTCTTTGGCGTTCGGATCGACCTGTCCCAGATAGACAGGATTCTCATGGTGGGCCGGCTGGTTCTCCCATGTGATATTCGATTCGTTCCACGCTTCCTTCACTTCAAAAAGTTCGATGTCGAACACTTGCGGCGGCGACTGAATGTTCATACCTTTTGTCGGAACAGTTGCCGTAAGCACCAATTCAGCATTGCGAACGTCCCCTTGAATGGAGTCAAAACGCAAAATGAACCGATTTGAATCGCACAAGTTCAGCGAAAGCATAGGAAGCCGACCATATTTGTTCTTTGACAAGTAACCGATCAAAACAGAATCGGCGGCAGCAGGAATAGATTTCGTTGTATTGTCATCGAATTCCACTTGAAGCACTGGGCCAAAGGCTGTCTCGCGACTAGCGTAGCTCACCCAGTCCATGGGAGCGTTCTTCGAGTTTCCTTTCTGCGCAATGACCGACTCAACTTGAGCGACTGCTATATGATTCGACGAGCACAGCAGTGCAACGAACGTGAAAGCCAATCGGGCAGCACTTGTCAGTCTCATCGAAACCTCGTTCCTTCTGTCTTGGATGGAGAGCTGATTACTTTCCGAAGTCTATCTCTAATTTTTTAAATAGCTTCTTGAGGGGCGAGTTGCATCAGGGCGACACCGACCAGTATACTAATTTTCCGGCGGAAGATGCTTACGGAAGCAGGCTATGCGACAGGAGTTTTTGGACAGTCGCATCTCGGATTTATAGTTACTGCGATAAAAGAAAATGAACTTTTCCATGAAACCAACCAATGCATCGTGCGTTCTCACATTGTTCAGCATGTTGCTGGCAACGTTTTTCCCCTCCTACGCGAGCGCGGTTGTTGCCGCGCAACCCAATATCGTCTTCGTGATGCCCGATGACGTGGGCTACGGCGATTACGCTTGCCTTGGCAATCCCATCATTCGAACGCCTTCAGTCGACGCATTCAAAGGACAGAGTTTGCTGTTCACTCAGTTCCACGTCAGTCCAACTTGTTCGCCGACTCGATCCGCATTGATGAGTGGTCGGCATGAGTTCAAAAACGGAATCACGCATACGATCCTTGAACGTGAGCGTATGAGTCTGAAGACCTTCACTTTGCCCCAGATGCTCAAGACGGTCGGATACACATCGGGCATCTTTGGCAAATGGCATCTCGGCGACGAAGAGGCGTATCGCCCAGAGAACCGGGGATTTGACGAAGTCTATATCCATGGCGCAGGGGGCATCGGGCAAACCTATCCGGGCTCGTGCGGCGACGCGCCTGGCAACACGAACATCAATCCTGCGCTCTGGCACAACGGCAAGTTCGAAAAGACCACCGGCTATTGTACCGATTTGTTTTTCGCACAGGCAATCCAATGGATGGATGCGAAACGCAATGCTAAGGAACCTTTCTTTGCTTACATTCCGCTCAACGCGGCGCATGGACCGCACGTGGTGCCCAAAGAATACTACGAGCATTATCTTGGCAAACCACGCGTCGACGAAGAGACCGCCAAGTTCCTGGGCATGATCGAGAATGTCGACACCAACTTCGGTAAGATGCTTAAGAAGCTCGATGAATGGGGAATCGCGGACAATACGTTGGTCATCTACACCAATGACAACGGCGGCACCGCTGGTAGGAAGATTTTCAATGCGGGACTGAACAGTGGCAAAGGCACACCGTATCAAGGTGGTACGCGCGCGCCCTGTTTCTTCCGTTGGCCGAAGGGTGGTATTCCGGCTGGGGTCGAGTGCGATGCGCTCAGCGCCCATCTCGATCTCTTCCCGACGCTCGCCGAGATCACCGGCGCAACGTTATCCGCCGAAGTAAAGCAACAAGTCGAAGGTCGTAGTCTGCTGTCATTGCTGAAGAACCCAAAGGCAGACTGGGCTGACCGCACGCTCGTGCACCATGTCGGTCGATGGGCCAAAGGGAAAATTGCAGAATCGAAATTCGCTAAGTGTGCGATCCAGAACTCTCGCTTCACGCTGGTGAACAACGAGGAGCTATACGACCTGCGGGCTGACCCCGGTGAGACCAAGAACATCATCGCCGACCATCCCGATGTCGTCGCAACGCTTCGTATGGCATACGATCGATGGTGGACTGACGTGCAACCATTATTGGTCAATGAAAATGTCACTCCAGTTAGCATTAATTCTTTCCAGGAACTCTATTACAAGCAGTTTGGCGGGAGCCCATCACCTGCTGACCTCAATCGGATGAATCCGAATAAGCCAGCCGATGGCAATGATGAAAGGAATCCTCCAGCGAAAAACCGTAGGGAAAAACGATAACAAAGACACAATAGGGAAAAAATGGTCGAAGGTGGGAACGAACTCAGTTCCCAAACGATTCCTCGATGCTTTCACCCACTGTAGGGACAGTCGTACTAGGCAAGAATGACCCACGTCTTGGCAATGATGTGGGTCGCACCTGCTAGGTGCGACACCTTCTTTTCCTCCGTCTTAGACGAGCGGCGGAATGAGACATATCTTAC
>JBEBHM010000778.1:0-4016 GCA_040080875.1 Pirellula sp. | reverse complement strand
CTACGAGATCGGTGGGGCGTTCTAATTCTTGTGTTTCTTGAGCTAGCCGACAAGTCTTCCGTCCACTGACACGAGGTCAATGGAGCGGCAAAATCACCATCCACCAAGATCAGCGGCTTAGCTCGCCACCGACCCCGGTTAAGCGACATGGCTTGCCACTTACCTTGGTACGCGACATGGCTCGCCACTTACCTTGGTACGCGACATGGATTGCCACTTACCTTGGTACGCGACTTTGCTCGCCACTGACCTGGGTATACGTCTTGGCTCGCCATTGACCTTGGTCAGTGGAAGCCGGACTGGCCGGCTAGCCTCTGACGTAACCTCTGCAAAGATTGCTCTCCTTCGACCTTGCGTCGATGGAAGCACGACTGGTCGGCTAGTAATGCGTGACAATGCAGACTGCGCTAGCGAGTGCCGAGTCGAAATCCCAACGGGAGCGATTCGCCTACGATGGTGGCGGTGTTCTCTTCGTCTAGCTTGCCACCACGTGAGACAAGCTCAATGTGCAACTTCGGGGCGACGACCTTCTCAAGCTTCGATGCGACTCGGTCTCGTACGCTTGCCGGAACGTCGCGATATCGATCGTCGGTTCGCCGGGCTAATTGCATCATGCACAACGAATACATAGCCAAATTTTTCTGAACAAATGCGTCATCCATTGCAAGGAGGCGATCCAGGAACGCTTGAACCCTCGACGCACTTAAGACTTGCTGTAAGCTGGCGTAGATTGGAACGCGACTTCCCAGTCGACCGATCGTCCACAAAAGCGGTCCGTGCAATGGTTCCAATTTCTTTTTTGCAAGGGACTGTATACCGAGCTCGGCCACGCTCCGCTTTTCGTCGACCGCAAGCCATTCGAGCGATCCTACCAAACGGAGCAACTCCGTCGTTACGTTGGTGCTCTGAGCCTGCGAACCACCCGAGATAGCGGTTCGAATGCGAGGCCAACAATCTTGAAACAAGGCTCTTTGCTGCCCCTGTGTAAATCCACCCGCGATGCGCCTCCACAAGACGATCGTCTCCGACGTGTTGGCGGCGCTTCGGTGTAGCAATTTGTTATGCACGTGCCTCCACGTGGTGTGGACGCGCCAATCGTCCGCCGCAACTCCAAACCCGGGTCGCAAACACCATCCCACCAAATTGATCCACCGGGCCTCAACCTCTGCCGATCGTTTGCGGCAAGCCTGATGCTCAATCAAGCACCGCCACATTTCGCGGAGCAATGCCGGGCCCCAATCGCGCCGGCTTTGCCCAATACGTTGCGCCAGGAAATTCACCCCCTCCTTGGGAGCCACTGTCGATAATTCACCGAAGATATAGTTCAATGCGTCGGCAGCCGACTCGACTTGAGTTGATCGAGCCGTTTCGGTCAGCCCCGAACTTTGAGAGTTGCTGGCGTCATTCGAGTTGGAACTACCGCGAACGTCGAACTCCAATTTCCAACTGACTTCGGCATGCTTGTCCGGTGCACGCCGCACAAGGCTCATGGCCAACGTCCCAATCTCCGTGATCTCGGTCTCAAGCACCACCGGTATCGAAGTTTTCAGTTTCTTGTTCTCTAATTCCAACACCGTCCGAATGGGTGGCAATGGAATCATCGAGAGAGGATCGACATCGACGATTTCCCCAGGCTTGTGGATCAAATGGGTACTGCTTTGCATCAATGGAAATTGAACCGGCTGTCCAACGATCAAGTCAAATGGGTGTTCGTCCAGCCGGAATCGATCGAGCGGCAGGGCGTTGGCAGGCACGATGCACATCGCGCGCGGTGGTGAATCATCCACCAACAAGTAGTAAGCCTTGGCTAAACGTGCATCGATGCGCACGCCCCGTCCGCGACGAACCAAACCAAAGTAGGCAGCCCCCTGTGCGACCGCTAAATCCAAACGGTTTCCCTCAAGCAACCCCGGTTTCCAATTCGTCGATGTTCCGACTTGTCCAAACCAAGCGACGATTTGCCCAACGATGGCCTCTCGTATTTGGCTCGATTCCAGGACTCCACCATTGAACAAAATCCAATCGGGACGAGCGGCCTGCATATCTGAAAGGGAAGTCTGCTCGGACTGCGGGCGACCGGCCCATCGATGGTCCCAAAGGAACGCGGCCAAGTGCTTTAGAATGTTCGGCTCGGATGCATACGGAAGTCCGAATTCTTGAAAGCCCTCGGCGTCACGAACAGGACGATCGTCCAATCCTACATGACCAAAGAATCCCTCGATCAAAAGCTCTTTGATCCATTCCAATTGGACCGGCACCGAACGTGTGTTCTCAATCAGCTTGGAACCTGTTCCTGGCAACGACAACGCGTAGGAACTGGGAGGATTGGGGCCGAGAAGAGTTTCTTTTGCAATTCTGCATTGCGACTTCAATGCGTCCCACTGCCGAGGTCTTAGCTGTTCTTGTCCTGGTGAATCGGCAAGGAGGCGTTGTTCAAGAGCTTTGGCAAGAGCCAAGTCGAGGTTGTCGCCGCCGAGCAACAAATGTTCACCGACTGCAACGCGATGCAAACCAAAGGTCGCCCGCATCGCCAGGCCCACCGATTCGCTTTGATCCAGGGCTGTACTTCCTGCATCCCCGTGCGCGTTCAAAGGGTTTGCGACGTCGGTCGGTGCGGTCTCGATGACTCGAATCAATGTAAAATCGGTTGTTCCACCTCCGATATCGCATACCAAGATCGACTGACCGGGACGCATCACACTTTGCCAAGTCGACTGATTGCGATTCAGCCAAGCGTAGAATGCGGCCTGGGGCTCTTCGATCAGTATGATGTTTGGCAGCCCTGCCTCTTTGGCTGCTTGAATCGTCAGCTGACGTGCGACTTCGTCAAACGACGCTGGCAGCGTGACGATAACATCTTGGTTTGCCAACGGTTCTGATGGATGCTCGCGATCCCATGCACGACGGATGTGCTCGAGATATCGGCTGCTCGCTCGGACTGGCGATACCAATTGGACATCTTCGTCGTTGCTCCATGGAAGCAGATCCGAAGTGCGATCCACCAGCGTGTGGCACAGCCAACTTTTGGCGGACGCGACACAACGACCAGGCATTTGCATGCCGCGTTGTCTTGCAAAGATTCCGACGACGCACGTATGCGATCCGTCGACAAACTGAAAACGAGAATTGGATTCGCTCGACTCCGAGGGAGTCAGTTCGTAGTGAAATGATGGAAGCGTGTCGGCGCGTTGACTCGTCTGAATATCCACGACTTGCTCGACCCGAAACGTTTCAATCTGTGGGTCCGGTCGATGCGAGTCCATGTAAGCGACCGCACAGTTCGTCGTCCCTAAATCGATTCCTACGACATAGCGAGTGGGTCGATCATCAAAAGCCGCATCCAATGGCGACAACGGCATACCTGGTTCCGGAGCGTCCAAGGTACTCACGAACGAGAAGCGTCACGGATACGAGTGAGAGACATTGCGCCGGGCAGCAGATCTCGCAAATATGTGGGACCCATCAAATCGGTCCCCTCGAGATAACCGCACCAGACTTGTACGCCAGGTGCAAACTCATGCAAAAATTGCCGACAAGCTCCGCACATGGAGACCCGCTCTGGCGAAACGACCACCATCGTTTCCCAATCCAGATCGTTCTTCATGACGGCTTGAACCGCGGCGACTCGTTCGGCACAGAGAGTCAGCGAATACGAAGCGTTTTCAATGTTGCATCCACAATAGACGTTGCCTTGTTTGGTGAGGATGGCACATCCAACCGAGAAACGGCTATACGGATTGTAGGCGGCCTTGGCGATGTTTTGCGCAGCGCTCAGCAGCTCACCTATGCGATCTGCAGAACGCGGTTCGATCGGTTGCATACGCTTGCAGTACTAGATGGACCAGCCCCATGGGCACAAAGGAACTACACAATTGGCCTGTAAGTATAGATCGGGGTGAGGAAATGTACACTGCATACCTAGTGCGTTGTCCAGCTTAGATTTTTGGGTAGTGGACCTTGTTAAAGGTCCTGTGGCTCAGGGATCTTTAACAAGATCCACTACGTCCAACCCCAAA